>JBKJZK010000372.1:0-2928 GCA_046715215.1 Nitrospiraceae bacterium | reverse complement strand
CGAGTTGGGCCCACCGTGACAGTTGAGCACAGGCCCGGATGAGTGACTCGCCCGAACGAATGACGCCGACCTGTCCCCACATCGTTCGCCGAAGTGAGCTTCGCAACTTTTCCGCATCCTCCAGTGTTCCGAATTGGCCCGCTCGCAGCGTGGCATCCTGAGACGACAGTGCAGGGAATTTGTGCCTGTCGACAAAAGCCACGGCTGCTAATGCCGCACGCACGCCAAATACCAATCCTTCGAGCAAGGAATTACTCGCCAGACGATTCGCGCCATGCACACCGCTACAGGCCACCTCCCCGGCAGCAAAGAGCCCTGGAACGGTTGTCGCACCATTCAGATCAGTCCAGACCCCACCCATCATATAATGCGCGCTCGGAGACACAGGGATCCATTCTTCCGTAATATCGATGTCATAGCGAAGACAAGTCGCATAAATCGTCGGGAATCGCCGCTTCACGAACTCCGCACCCAAGTGGGTAACGTCAAGATAGACATGACGCCCTTTCGTCGCCGCCATCTCCGCCAAGATCGCCCGGGACACGATGTCTCTCGGCGCTAACGCGCCCATGGGGTGGTATCGCTGCATAAACAGCGCTCCTTTATTGTTGCGCAGGTGCGCACCCTCGCCTCGCATCGCTTCCGACAGCAAGAAGGGCGGACTCGATGGCAAATATAGTGCAGTGGGATGGAATTGCACGAACTCCATATCTTGAAGCACCGCGCCCGCGCGCAGTGCCATGGCCATCCCATCACCGGTAGCGTTCGGGGGATTGGTCGTCCGCGCATAGATCTGCCCGGCCCCGCCGGTAGTCAGCACGATCGCGCGAGTCGGCAACACGAACTGGCGACCAGACCCTTCATCCAGCACAACAGCCCCGCAGCAACGTCCGGCGTCGACTACGAGATCCACGGTAAAGTGATGATCCAATCGCTGAATACGCTCCTGCCGATTCACCTCGGCAATCAACACTCGCACCATCTCATTCCCCGTCGCCTCCCCCCGCGCGCGCAGAATGCGGCTTCGGCTGTGCGCAGCCTCCCGCGCAAACGCGAACTTGCCGTCGACTTTGTCGAACTTAGCCCCCCACCCGATCAATTCTTGAATCCGCTCAGGTCCTTCTTCAACGAGAACCCGCACCGCTTCTTTCCGGCAGAGCCCATGCCCCGCTTTAAGCGTGTCGGTTAAATGGATGGCCACATCGTCTTCTTCACTCATCGCCACCGCCACCCCGCCCTGTGCATGGATCGAACTGCTCTGAAGCGGATGCCCTTTCGTCAGCACCATGACACGCCCGACACGGCTCAACTCCAACGCCGCACGAAGACCAGCCACACCGCTCCCAATGACCAGGAAGTCGGCCTGTACTGGAGCACGGGATCGACGAGATGGCATGGATTAATTCTTCTTGGGAGAACGTGTGGAGTCGGTCGTGGCCTGCCGAGCTTTCATACCGAAGGGAGAATCGCCCTGAACCCCGCGCAAAAGAATCGACTGTGTTCCGACCCACTGCAATCGCGTATGCCCTCGCTGACGGAGACCAGGATCGTCCGCATCTTTTTTCCACAGCCCCTGCCAATGCACGAACACATCGATGTCGTCCCCTTCGATCATAATGCGCTCGACCGCGAAGTCCACCGTGATGGCACTAAATGTCTCGAAATCGCCCTGGGCCTCTTCCCGCAGCCGCTCAAGCTGATCAATCGGCATCATAAGCGAGGCCAGGTCCGACGAATCTTTCTTCACATACGCTTGGCGAAGCGATTCCACCGCCCGATCGATACGGAGGTACCGTTCGTGATCTTCGGGATATTGAATCGTCTTGCCACCACAGCCGGCGCCGACCAAGGATATCGAGCCGAGCAGTACCAAGACGGCAAACAGTGGGGACTTGTACTGTGACATCTTGGTTGTAGTATAGGAATGGGTATCGGGGAGGTCAAGCGGCTCGTGAGCCGGCCCTCGCCGCATCGCAGGCCCCCCGCCCAGCCGCTCGGCCCCGTCCAACCATGATCAATTTAATCCGTTGGTGACCTTGCAATTTGAGGCGAAAACTTCTACACTCCGCCCCTCGCAGGAGAGAAACGCATGTCGAGTGTGCTGAAAAAACGCCGTAAAAAAATGCGCAAGCACAAGTACAAGAAGCTGCGCCGGCGTCAAAAGTTTGAACGTCGTAAAAGCTAGGCTACCCCGAGAAGGGGGAGGAGGGGTCCGTACCCGAGGGCAGGAAGGTCCGCGTCCGGACTGTGATCTGCCTCTACGTCGGCGACTTTCTCATTCCTCCCAAGCGGAAGCGTGTGTCCGATGCGATCAACGAAGAGCAACGTCTCTTTATTAGCCTCACCGACGTGGTGATCGATGAGAAGGATCGCTCGGACTTCGTGGCCATCGACAAAAACCTGATCGAGTCCATCTCACAGCTGTAGCTGTCGACAAGGCCTCCGGCTTGCTCTCCCCTTCTGCCGTTCTCACTTGGTTTTCCATAGCCACCTCCTCTAACAGGATGCTGAAAAAGCCCGCCAGCAGCGTTCTCGCCTCGTTCAGACCCTCAACGTACCCCAGAGGGTACGCCTCGGTCCTTCACTCGCTACGGCCTTGCTGGACGAAATTTTTGAGCATCCTGCGGGACTGTTCTCCTGTTGTGGCACACATGCTCTCCATCGAAATTCAACCGTGCCCACATAGTTTTTCCGCAGTCTGCTAAGATCGCCCCTCATCATGTCCTCCTTCTCACGATTTCTCCCGTTCCTGAAGCCCTACTTGTCCCGCATGGTTCTGGCAGGCCTGCTGGTCATGGGTGTCGCCGCCATCAATCTGGCCTTGCTGCGGTTGGCCGGCACCCTGTGGGACATCATTACCGTGCAGCACGACCAGTCCCGAATGACGGACTTGATCACCGTCTTTCTCGGGCTCGTCGTCCTGCAGGG
>JBKJZK010000371.1:0-16188 GCA_046715215.1 Nitrospiraceae bacterium | reverse complement strand
TCATCACGCGAGCCGTGCATCTTACGTTGTGCACAGACGCGTGTCAAGGGACCCTTTTACCAAACCTATGGCCGGGTATTCCCTAAAACCGCATGCCCTCACCGCACTCTCGCACGCGGTCAACAGGCAGGAAGTACAAGCACGATCGAACAGGGGGGAAGATAACAAAGCTTCCGATGAGAGTCAAGGATATTTGCGTGTATAATAACAACACGATGTCACTGTACGAATCACATCTATCTATGCGACGGAGAACCATTCTGACGGCCCTCGGCCTCGGCACCCTCGCGGGGATGACCGGTGGCTGCGACGCGGTGGGGTCGGTGTTCGGGCGCATGTTTGCCATGCCTGCACGCGACACGACCTACTTCACACCGAACGCCAAGTTCTATGTGGTGAACTACGCCGACTCCGCCGTCTCCATGTCGCGCGACGTGAACATCGAACAATGGAAACTGCACATCAAAGGCGCTGTGAATACTCCGATGTCACTTGGCTGGCGCGATATTCTGAATCGCGATTCCTACGATCAAGTCTCGACACTCATGTGCATCGACACATTGCCAGGCGGGGACAGCATGGGCAACGCCACGTGGCGCGGCATCTCCCTCAAGAAACTTCTTCTAGAGAGCGGCGCCGATGAAGAAACCGCTCGCGATGTTGTGTTCCGCGGCATCGATGGCTACGACGACAGCATTCCGTTCAAGCGCGCCATGCAAGACGACGTGATGCTCGCCTTCCTGATGAACGGTGAAAAGCTGCCGAAGGAGCACGGCTTCCCGATTCGCCTCATCGTCCCAGGCCTCTACGGCATTAAGAACGTCAAGTGGATCGTCGAAATCGAAGTCTATCCTGGAGATTATCTGGGCTACTGGCAGCGCAAAGGCTGGACCGACGACGGTACCATCAAAATCTTTTCACGCTTAGACAGTCCCGGTCATTACCAAACACTCCGCGGACAAGAGCAACTCGTCCGCGGCATCGCCTTCGGCGGGCCAAACAGCATCAGCAAAGTTGAGTTGAGCTTCGACGCAGGCCGTACGTGGAACGAGTGCGAGATCGAAACGCCCATGTCGCCCTACTCCTGGATCATCTGGAACTATACCTGGAAGCCGCCAAAACGGGGCAAGTTCCAAACCGTCGTCCGCGCGACGGACACAAAGGGGCAGCTCCAGACTGCGGAGATTGTCCGTCCGCAACCGGCGGGAGCGAGCGGGTATCACACCATCATTTCTGATGTTGCGGAACTATAAGAAAAGAGGATCCTTATGCTACTGCGCTGATTCTGTGCTTTGTGGCTCTAGCGCTCTTGAATGCCTGCTATTTTGCAAAGAGCGAACTACCTCCCCACTCCCAATAGCTCAACGAGGAAAGGATTCTATTGATGAAGGGAATATGGCTGTACCATCTGGTGCTTGAGAAACTCGCTTGCCCGGTGCACATCCGCCTGTGAAGCCAACGCGCTTTCGTAGGTCCCGCTTGTATCGGTGATTAATACCAGGCGCCACTGACCTTTGAACGACGGCTCTTCCTGCACATTCATCCCTTCAATGAACGGCAGAACCACGGTGCGTTCAGGCAGAATGTACTGAATCGTGAGTTGGCTTTCACGGAGTTCGAGCTTGGAGAATCCGCTCAGAGACGTGAAATACAACGCGGAGAAGATGCCTGCGGCAAACAGACAGCCGAGGATGATGCTGGTGCGGCCGGTTGCCGCGCGTCTCTCATCCAACGACCCCATGCTCACCAGGCGATAGGAAATTCCGTAGACGAGCCAGCCGAAACCGATAGACAAGAGGCCAAAGAACAGACAGGCCACTATCCACCCGGTCGGATCGCCGAAAGACCAGCTCATGATCATCATCTCCATCTTCTCACAAGTCTAGCAGAAGCCCCCTTTCGTCCAGGCACGGCCTTGGGGTAACATGGCCACGCCCGGAGGCGTGGAATGACCGAGCAGACATTTTCAGATCCGATTGCTCAAGGCTATTACCGGCAGGGCGAGAGCGAAATAGCCACGACACAGTCCGCCGATGAAGTCCTCCAAAAAGCTGACGCGCTCACACGACAGGATTCGCGTGCGAACCTGATGCACGCCGCCTGCTATTACTTGGCCGCCGCGCATTTCCTCGAAACCCATGACCCGGCAAAGTCCGCCCACGCGTACCATCAGGCCTGCCACCAACTGCAGCAACTGGACCAATTCATTCATGCAGGGCGCGCCTTCTCACAAGCGGGCACGTGGACCGAACAGGCCGCGCGGGCCGGGATTGCTGGCTCAACGCAACAGCATCTTCAACATGCCGCCGTCCGTGCCTACTCACGGGCCAACCATTGTTTTGCAGAAGCGGGCGAACTGGACGAGTCTGAATCCGCCTATCTCAAAGAGCGCGATGCGAGGGTCGCCTGGGCCAGGATGCAGGGGAAGCATCCCTTGGCCCTCTTGGCCTGGAAAACAACAAGTAACTACGGCACCAGTATTCCTCGGTGGACCGCGTGGGTACTGGGAACGATCATGCTATTCAGCCTGCTCTACGAAGTCTTTTTCCGCGTGCAGTGGCTGCAACCGATGAGCACTACCAATCCGTCTGCCTGGATTCCCTTCTGGTCAGGCCTCTATTACGCGATCAATGTCACGTCCTCGCTCGCGTTGGTCGAATACCAGCCGACACATCCGATCGCCCAGGCCATCGTCATGCTCAACGTCATCGCCGGCTATCTCTTCCTCGGCATCGGCATCGGCATTGTCGGCCAGCTCATCAAGAACCGTTAGCTCACCGGTCTGTCTTGTTCATTTGGTCTGTCTGGTTTATTTGGTTATTTGGTTTCTCTGGGTCAAGCAACAAAACAAACCAGACGAATAGGCCAGTGAAATTCCGGCGTGCCCACAGAGTTTTTCCGCTGCCTGCTACCAAAGCGGCTGAACAGCAGATCCAAGTTTCGACAAGCAGGGCTCTAGTTCGGGCTTTGAAGCTTTGGTCACCACGAAGGCTGCCGGCACATGCTCCCATGCAGGTCCGGCCATAGCGCGCCTTCCATCACCACCGGCGCGGTGCGCATCAGGCATCGGCCAGTCGGTTGAGGGTATCGATCCTGCCTGAAAGATTGATCTGCCGTTCAATCTCCGAACAGGGGAGCCCTCGCAGGGTCCGCCCGCCTTCCGTCTGATAGCCGACGAGACCAATCAACAGGCCTATGACTAACGCGATCACACACCGAAAGCCGTGTCGGATCATCAGACCTCACACCTCCGACGCATCAATGAAAGGCAATCTGATGGATCAGTTTGGTCAACCCGCTGAACAGAGTCGGCGCAAGCATCGGGGACGCCTCCGAGTTTATCGGCGAGCAGCACTGGAATAGATCTGCTCATTCTCGCCACTCGTCAACTCCCGCCATTTGCCAGGCTGGAGGCCGCCCAGCGCAACCGGCCCGATCGCCATCCTCACAAGTCGCAACGTCGGGGATCCCACAGCGGCAGTCATGCGCCGAACCTGTCGGTTCAGCCCTTCGCGCAACGTAATCTCCACCCAGGCAGTCGGTACGTTTTTGCGGAAGCGGATGGGCACGGGACGATCAGGCAACTGCGGATCGTCCGGCAGCAGACGTACTTCTGCAGGTCTGGTCTTCTTGCCGTTCAGCACCACTCCCTTTCGCAACTGCTCCAAGGCCTCCTCGTTTGGGATGCGCTCGAGCTGCGCAAGATACACTTTTGGCAGCTTATGGTGCGGGTCCGTGATGTGATGTGCCAACCTACCGTCCGACGTCAGAAGCAGGAGCCCTTCACTATCCAAATCGAGACGGCCAGCTGCGTAGACGCCAGGCAAATCGATATAGTCCGCCAAGGTCGGCCGCCCGTCCGAATCGGTAAAACACGGCAACACGCCATAGGGCTTATTGAACGCGATCGTGCGAGGGGTGTTTTCACGGTCAGATATAATGGACACACTTACACGGCCTGTTTAACCTGCATTATTCATGAGCGCTTCTGCTGTAACCGCGGATTCGCTGCTCTTGCGCGTGAAGCGTGAAACGCAGGACGGAAAGAGTGTGTCTGTATCGTCGCATGCGTGATACGAGATACGCTTCATGGGGAACGGGCTTTCGGGCGATTTCGCGACGAACGTCATGAACAATACGGGTTGAGGCATGAGGCCCTACCAGGAAACCGATCAGAACCCGATTCCGAATCCGCCACCACGACGAGTTCCACCGCCGACGCCCATACCGCCAAAGCCCCCGATGGAAAATCCCGGTTGCCGTTGACCATAGGATTGAACCTGCCAGACATGCAGGTGTTTCACAATCAGCGTGGGATATCGATACTCCACGTCGTCGAGGCGATCGGTCTTCGCCCCAGAGACTTCTCCGACAATTGTCACCCGCGTTCCTTCGACCAACGTGGCCGGGTCAAGAAACTCCTGCTGCAACGCAAGAAACCGTCCCTGAGATTGTTGACGATCGAGGCTCGGCTCCTCTCCGTCTTCAAGCGGAAGCTGCAAGAGTTCGATCTGCGTGTGGTCCTGGAGTCGCTTCGCTTTCAGCACCTCACCACCAAGCACGAGCACACGCCCCTTGTAGGACTCCGGTGAGACCAGCACGTCTCGAAATGAGACCGTTCTGTCAACGAGTGGTTCCATCGACTCGGGAACGATTCGTTGAGAGGAGCAGGCTGAGAGCAGGATACCTGCGACTAACCAGCCAGAGAAAAGATGTCGTCCTCGCATGGGAACACTATACCTTATGCAACAACCCCACGACGAGAGGTGGAGATCGCTATATTCATGAGCGCTTCTGCTGCAATAGCCAATGTTTAGGGAGAGGCACGAGGCCAGAGGACAGGGACGACTAAAAGGAATGTCTTTCCTCTCGCCTCATGCCACTTACGCCTCGCCTGCCTTCTATACGATTTCGCGACGAACCGTCATGAATAATGCGGGCTAGATTCCGCAGGCTCCCGCCTACAGAATTTCACTGCCCTCCCCGCAATTCAATTCTCCGTCGTTGCAAGAAGGCTCACCATAAGCTCTTGAGAATGGAGCACCTTCGCGCCTTCTGGACTTTAGTCCTGGTGGATTTCCCCCCATCAAGACATGAGGCATCTGCCTTGCTCTACTCCATGACTAGGAGCCTGTCCGACATTGCCTTCGTGACGAGGCGAAGGAGGTGCGGCCAGGTGCAAGGCCGCAGGCCCGAAAAAACCGGAGGTGTATTCGCTGGTATGCATTGAGGATTTTTTCGGGCGAGCACGACGCAGATGGTCGCAGATCGTTCGCCGCAGTAGAACGGTTAATGTCGGACAGGCTCCTAGACAGCCTCGCCACTCTCATCAGTGGCACAAAGTGTTTTCTAGAGCCACAGCATCGCGTGTTGCGGTGGCTCCGTTTCATCAACTCACTAATCGTAAGGAGGTTTCCATGACTCGCTACGCAAGCTTCATCGCACTCGCAGCGTTCATCACGTTTGGTCTCGGTACGGCGGTGTCTTTCGCCGGCGAACCAGTCCCAGCCGAACAGAAAGAACAGAAAAGTAAGAAGGACATGAGCGGCTCCAAGGCCGACGACGAGAAGAAGAAGGACGAGAAGGAGAAGAAGGACATGGGCGGAAAGTAATCCCCGCTTCACAGCAGATCACAGCAACAGCCACAAGCACTGTGGGGTGAAACCTACAGTGCTTGTGGTGCCATGCTCCCGTCCCCTTGCTTTACCTCACACACCAGGCGACAATTGCTCCAACTCCATGAGAAATGAACCATTTTATTCACGTGCGTTTCCGAGTCATTGGGCATTGAGCTTGCTCCCCTTCGCAATGTACTGTTCAGCATCATTCAAAGGAGGAGACTATGCGACGAATTTCGATTGATCGAACCATCCCACTCCGGGTCCCCGCATTGGCCATGCTGTGTGCCGTGGCGGTGGTGGGATGCGTAAGCACGGAAACCCACACGAAAGCGCTCACCGAACTTGAGGCCGCAAAGAAAACATCCGCCCAGCTGCAAAAGCAATTGGCCGGGCTTCAACAAAATCTGGACCAGGAAGCCACTCAGCGAAAAGCCGCCGAACAGCAGGCGGCCTCGTTGACCCAAGAACGTGAAGCGCTCGCGGCGCGCTCAAGCGAGTTGCAGTCCCGCCTGGACGGCCTGGAGAAGGAAAAAGGGCAACTGAACAGCGAACTCGGCAGTGTGCGCGGTCAAATCACTGATCTCGAGCAGAAGTTCGCGAGCGGAAGCGCCTCGGCGCAGAAAGAAATCGCCAAGCTACAGAAGCAGGCTTCTGAGCTTGAGGGCAACGCCGCCCGCATCGCGAAGGAGCGCGAGCAACTTCGGCAGGAACAATCACAACTTGCAGCGACGTTAGAGCAAGAAAGGCTGGCGAAAGAAGAAGAGATCAAACGGCTAACGCGAACACAAGAAGAGCTATCCAAATCGCTGCAAGACGAAATCTCGAAGGGCAATATCACCATTCAACAGGTGCGCGACCGCCTGACGATCAACATGGTGGATCGCGTCCTGTTTAATTCAGGACAGGCCCAAGTGAAATCGGCCGGCATCAAAGTGCTGAAGCAGGTCGCCGACGTCTTAAACAAAATCACGGACAAACAGATCCGGATCGAAGGCCACACCGACAATGTGCCGATCAGTTCGAAGCTGCAAGATCGCTTCAAGACAAACTGGGAACTCTCGACGGCTCGCGCCACAACCGTGGTGCGCTACCTGATCGATCAGGGTGGTGTGGACCGCCAGTACCTCTCCGCCGTCGGCTACGCGGACACTCACCCCCTCGCTACGAACGACTCAGAAGAGGGGCGATCATCCAACCGTCGAATTGAGATCGTGCTGTACCCGAAGGACCTCACACACATTGGAGGCCAACTAGACACGGGAGCTACAGCAACACCGTAGGCCGACGACTTCCTGAGGTGCTCACCCCACGGTGAGCACCCCCGCATCTGTCAGCCCCAGGGTCTCACGGCGCATACACTACTGAGCCCGACCCCGCATGATCACTGCGCTCACGTGATCCATCCTGACAACTCGGTCAAAGAATTCAGCCCCCGCCAGCTACGTGACCTACAGGGTCTGCGCCGTCACACTTGCAACGGTTTCTTGCCACCTGAGCAATTTTGACCAGTCTGCTGCCGGTCTTCTAGCCATAATGGCCAGTAAGGGGGAAGTTTGCAGATCACAGGGACAGATCGATACAAACGCCTCTGGCGGACTCTTTCGAAGGCATTCTCTATTTGGCGTGATTCGGCATAGTACGGTGGAATGAAAGAAGGGAGGACATGATGCTCTTAGTAGGAAAGTCCTTTCTGACAGACCCGCTCATTGACTTGGAACGAACGGTGGATTCCTTGAATGGACAGTTGCGCGAGATGCAATGGGAGCTGTCGGGCCAGGGCAGAGCCATTTCAAGTTCGGGTGTGGCGGAATCTGGCAAATCTCAAAGGCGGGCAGGAGTTTATGTCAGCCGTCTGTAATCGGCACGCTCGTCCGAACACAAAAATGGTGTCCCATGCTGAACCAGGACCATAGGACGGACATTCCACCCGCCGGCGCCTGTCCTGATGGGGGGCCATGGTCCAGCGACGGCTTGCCTGCGTCAAGAAGTACTAGCAGGCTGCGGAAAAACTATGTGGGCGCGTCAGAACATCGGTCTGCACGTCTGGGACAGCAGGAGAACACTGCGCAGGATAGCCGCGCGAGACTCGCGGGACGGGCGAAACGAGGTGGGAATCCAATCTGTCCACGTCGCGCCTTTCTCGCGTGTCTCGCGCGTCACGCGCCACGGCCTGTGGCACTGGCGGACTTTTTCAGCATCCTGCTAAACATGGACCTCTCTCTTCTTGCAGAAGCCGACAAGTTCATTCAGACTATGGAGAAAGGGCTGGCCTGATCCGCCCGCTCGATACACCTCGTCCTATCAGGGGGTTCTCATGCGCTGGGAAGGACAACGGGAAAGCGGCAATGTCGAAGATCGTCGCGGGATGGGCCCGGCGAGGATCGGAGGCGTGGGGGGGCTGGGACTAGGCGGCATCGTCCTTGTACTCGCTGTCAGCTATTTCACTGGCATCAATCCCTTGACCCTCATCAACATGCTCAACGGCGGGCAGAACATGACGGAATCTTCGGCACCCTCCGAGCCCGCACCGACCGGATCGCCCAGCGACCAACTGGGGAAATTCGCCGCGGTTGTCCTTGCCGACACGGAAACCACCTGGAAAGCACTTCTTGGACAGCGGTATGAAGATCCTCGACTCGTACTCTTCACAGGCGCAGTTCAGTCTGCTTGCGGGACCACGTCGTCGGCTGTCGGTCCCTTCTATTGTCCCGGCGATCACAAAGTCTACCTCGACTTGTCCTTCTTCAACGCAATGTCAAAGCGACTTGGCGCCTCCGGCGACTTTGCCCAGGCCTACGTGATTGCGCATGAAGTCGGCCATCACGTGCAAAACCTAATGGGCATTGCAGAGAAGGTGACGCGCCTCCAGCACCAGGCCTCTGAACGAGAGGGGAATGCCTTGTCAGTGCGAATGGAACTGCAGGCCGATTGTTTCGCCGGCGTCTGGGGCCACCATGCCAAGCGTGAGCGGAACCTGATCGAGCCGGGCGATTTCGAAGAAGGCTTGAAAGCCGCTGCCGCCATCGGAGACGACCGGCTCCAAAAGATGGGACAAGGCTATGTCCAACCGGAAAGCTGGACACACGGGTCCTCCGAACAGCGGATGACGTGGCTCCGAAAAGGATTGGAGACGGGCGACCCGAAAGCCTGCGACACCTTCGCGAGCCATCAACTCTAGCCGCTACATGGATCATGAGCAGGACCAGCCGGAAACCTCCTCCGCAGAGGGCATCTGCGCAACCTTACTGGCCGATGCGCCCTGGAATGCAAAATCCGTCATCGCCGCTGCGGTGGCGACTGTCGGAGGCCTCGCCTCATGGGTGGCTGATCTCTCATCGCCTGCTGTGATAGGCATCGGTGGCAGCTATCTGGGCGGATTCTTCTTTGGCTGGGCGTTCCGCCGATTTCTGAAAATGGCCGCGCTGATCACCGGCGGGTTGCTGACCTGCATCGCTGTATTGGAAGATACCGGCTGGATTGATCTGGATTGGACTGCTGTTGAAACACAGATCAGCCACGCCATCACGGCAGCACATCAGGGGGCTGAGGGACTCAAACACATACTTTCCGGTTATCTCCCGTCAACTGGGGCAGGAGCGGTCGGAATGTTCTTCGGATTTCGAAAGCGGTAACAGCACGGTCGCACGTATACAGACGGCTGAAGGAAACCCATAAACTCACAAGTATCATTTTTCAGACTTGAAGGCCTCTTTCAGCTTTTCCCCCGTCTGTTCGACTTTTTCCCTCAACGGTTCGGCCGATCGTTTCAGTTCATTGCCGACTTTCTTGGGCGTCTCGCTCTCTTCGAGCTTCTTCACCACTCTGGACACTTCTCGCTCAATCTTCGTCGCCGTGTTTTCCAACGCTGTGCCGACTGGACCAACAACCCCGGCGAGCTCCCTGGTCTTGTAATCCACGGACAGAACGGGGTCTGCCGCTCCCAGGGAGCACACAGTCACGAATAAGATTCCTGCGATACCCAAGGCCATTCCTCCACGGAGAAACCATTCGCTCCATTTCATTTTTCATCAGCGCACCATCCTCCTGAAGAGAATGTCTTACTCTCCACCCTTTCGGAAACAACCCCATCTGATTATACTGTGCCGACACTTAGGCTTCTCTCGAAAGGATCCATCCATGCGTATTCGTCGTCTCCTCTCTTCACATTCCTCATGCCTAGTGGGGTTCACGGTATGGGCCTGCTTAACGATGCTCGCTGCTCCACTCAGCGCAGAACCGACGCCACTCAGCCAGGAAACGTTTCTGCGTGCGAAGCAAGCCACAGTTGGCATTTTGGAGGACACTCAAGATCAGCGCACGCCGGAGAAACCCGGGAAAATCGTCGTCCGAGGAACCGGGGTTCACCTGCGAGATGGCTATGTGATTACCGCAAGACACGCCGCGGAGAGACACGGCCCCTCGACGGGTACCATCATCCAGAAGCACGTTCGCATTCTCACCACTGATCTCAATGAGCTTCCTGCTGACCTCGTCGGTGACAACGCGTTCATGGATGTCGTGATCTACCGTGTCGCCGAACAGCATCGATCCAAACTGCAGGCAGGGACGGTGTTCGCCACCGGAGATGCCGCCCCTGGGATGGAGGTCTTCACCGTTGGCTATCCGCTCGGCTGGGGCCCCACCATGGCGTTCGGCCGACTCGGAAATACGAACACCTTCCTCCAAACCATCGACACACGCCTCATCCAAGCCGACCTCTCAGCCTGCAACGGTAACTCAGGAGGCGGATTGTTCAATACCCAAGGGGAAATCGTCGGGATCATGCACGCCATTATTCAAACAGAAAAAAACGAGACGCAGGACCATTGTAGCCGTATGACCTTCGCCATTCCTGGGATTCTCGCCGAGCGAATTGTGAACGCGGCTCTCGTAGGCAAGCCCCTCACGTTCTCCAAATTGGGGATTCACATGACCTCAGTGAAGGACGGGACCAAATGGCGCATGGCCGTGAAGGATGTGACCGACCCGGCGAAAGAAGCAGGCATTCAAAAGCAAGACATATTGCTGGCAATCGATGACACGGAAATTCTCGATGCGGCCCAGCTGAAGAACTTTCTGATCGAACGCACCACTCCGGGCCAAGAGGTCTCAGTCAAAGTACGCCGCATCGATGCAGCCCTGACATTTCATGTTGTGTTGGGAGGAGGATGAATGAACTCAGTGCGGTGTGCTGTGCCCCGGCAGAGCTTGATACCACCCATTTGCTTGAGCCAATGATACCTGACAGTAGAACAAGGCACTGAGGTTGGCTTCTGTGAGGACAGCGCGTTTCTCCCCATCCTGAAGAATCTTTCCCTGCTTCAAGAGCACAACACGCTCTACTTCCGGCGGAATCTCGTGGATATGGTGCGTCACCAGCAACAGCGTTTTCCCTTTCCGCATATGGGCGCGGACGAGATCAAGATAGTGAAACGTCGCCGTCAGATCGAGTCCGCTCGTCGGTTCGTCGAGCACGAGCGCCGTCGGCTCATGCACTAACGCGCGGCCGAGGAGGCATCGACGCTGCTCTCCCGTTGATATCTCTCCAAACCGTCGATCCTTCAACGAACCCGCACCCATCTCCTCCAACATGGTGTCTGCACGGGTGAGCTGCGCGTAACTAAAATCTTGATGGCCATAGATCCCGATGCTGGCATAGAAACCGGACAGAATCACTTTCAGGCCGGTCACTTGGTCCATATACTGATGTTGAAGATCATGGGACACCATGCCTAACCGCTTGCGGACGTCCCACACATTCCACTGCTCTTCGCCTAACAACCGGATGCGCGTCGCGCAATTCGGGACCTGATGGACTTCGCCCGCCAGCAACTTCAACAGGGTCGATTTGCCTGACCCGTTCGGGCCAAGGATTGCGGTGTGCACCCCTTCATCAAGTGTGAGAGAAAGGTCTTCGAACACGCAGGTGTCGCCCCGATAGACGGTGGCCTTCTCGATTTCAAGGATGGGACAGGCCTGGAGGCACGATGAGGTCATACCGCAACGAGGGGGACTAGCAGTTTGCGGAAAAACTCAGTTTTTGCGCGACACGCTGCTGTGATAATTCGTAGAGTGAGAGTGGCTGGACAGTCAGCAGGATGCTCAAAAAGGCCGTCCAGCAAGGCCGCAGCGTGCGAAGAGGCGAGGCGTACGCTTCGGTACGTTGAGCCTCTGAGCGAAGCGAGAACGAAGCTGGCGGGCTTTTTGAGCATCCTGCTAGGCTTCGTCTGGGTCAGGATTGATCTTCGCGGCAGGTTTCTGTGCCCCCGAGGCCGCCCGTTTTTTCAGCGAGCCGGAAATCTTCGGAGTCTTTGTCGTGACATCGGCGTTCTGTGCGCGGTGGAGCAAGGCATGGTCCATGAGCACCAGTGCCATCATAGCTTCGGCGATCGGCGTCGCCCGGATTCCGACGCAGGGATCGTGACGTCCATTCGTCTCGACGGTAACCGGCTTGCCCTGCTTATCGATGGACCGGCGGACCACTCGGATACTCGAAGTCGGCTTAATCCCGATCGTGACGACGATATCCTGACCAGTCGAAATACCGCCAAGAATTCCCCCGGCATGATTGGTCACAAAACCATTCGGGGTCAGTTCGTCCCCATGCTCTGAGCCACGCTGCGTCACAGAACTGAAACCTGATCCGATCTCGACAGCCTTCACAGCATTGATGCTCATCATGGCGCCAGCCAAGTCGGCATCGAGCTTCGCATAAACAGGCCCGCCCCATCCCACCGGCACAGACTCGGCAACCGTGGTGATCTTGGCCCCCACTGAGTCACCTGCTTTGCGCAGCTCATCCATGAACGATTCAAGCTTCGGCACGACCTCGGAGCTTGCGGAGAAAAATGGATTCTTGCTGACCTCACCCCAGCTCTTAAACGGCGCTTCAAGCGGGCCAAGCTGACTCAGGTAGCCACGAATCACGACACCGTACTTCCCCCTGAGCCATTTCCTGGCGATAGCTGCCGCTGCCACTCGCACCGCCGTTTCACGCGCAGAGGCGCGGCCGCCACCCCGATGATCGCGAATCCCGTACTTCTGCCAATAGGTGTAGTCTGCGTGACCGGGACGGAAAGTATCGATCAGATTGCCGTAATCCTTGCTGCGAGCGTCTTCGTTCCGGATGAGCAGGGCGATAGGCGTACCGGTGGTGTTGCCTTCAAACACACCGGAGAGAATTTCGACGGTATCGGATTCTTGCCGTTGCGTGACGTGGCGTGAGGTGCCTGGCTTGCGCCGATCGAGGTCGCGCTGGATGTCATCGACGGAGAGGGCCAGACCGGGCGGACAGCCATCCACGACACAGCCAATAGCGGGCCCGTGGCTCTCGCCAAATGACGTGACGGTGAATATGCGACCAAACGAATTGCCGGCCATGGGGCAGATAACTCCTCCCTACTTAACGAGATCGAGCTTGATGCGCAATTCCTTTAACTGATCGGCACTGACGTCAGACGGCGCATCGGTCAGCGGACACTGTGCTCGTTGCGTTTTGGGGAACGCGATTACGTCGCGGATCGAGTCAGCCTCCCCCAATAACATGATGAGGCGATCGAGCCCGAAGGCAATCCCCCCGTGCGGAGGCGCCCCATAGTCGAGCGCATCGAGCAAGAAACCAAACTTCGCCTGCGCTTGATCCTTGTTGATGCCGAGCAAGTCGAGAATGCGCAGCTGGATATCGCTCCGATGGTTCCGGATACTCCCGCCACCGATTTCGCTTCCATTCAGCACCATATCATAGGCCTTCGCCCGTACCTTGAGCGGCTCCGAGTCCAAGAACGCCACATCCTCGTCCATCGGCGCGGCAAAGGGATTGTGCATGAAGATGTACCGCTTCTCTTCCGGCGAATAGTCCAGCAAGGGAAACTCAACGACCCACAGCGGCTTCCAGGCAGTTGTATCGATCAGCTTCAACTCCTCACCCAGCAACAGCCTGATGCGGCCCAGCACGTCGTGGACAATCGCAGCCTTGTCGGCACCGAAGAGGACTAAATCGCCTGGCTTGGCCTCCGGAAGGGCCGCCGCGAAGGCCATGGCATCCAGAAACTTGGCGATCACGGACTCGAGCTGTCCTTCCGCTGTGATCTTGAGCCAGGCGAGCCCCTTCGCGCCAAAACTCTTGGCCATCTCACCAAGCGCATCGATCCGGCTTCGCGGCGTGGCCGCTCCGCCTCTTACTATCAAGGCCTTCACGATCCCGCCTTTGGTTGCCGCCTCCTTGAAGACCTTGAATTCGCTCGCCGCCGCAAAGGCGGTGACGTCATGCAGCGGCATGTCGAAACGCAGGTCCGGCTTATCCGATCCGTAACGGCCCACTGCCTCGGCGTAGGTCATGCGCGGGAACGGAGTCGGCATCTGGACGCCGCCGGCGTCACGAAACACGGTGACGATCATCTGCTCCATCAAGCTCATGACCTGCTCGCGATCGGCGAACGACAGTTCCGCATCGATCTGCGTAAATTCAGGCTGCCGGTCGTTGCGCAGATCCTCGTCGCGGAAGCAACGCGCGATCTGATAGTAGCGATCGACTCCACTCACCATGAGCACCTGCTTGAAGAGCTGCGGCGACTGCGGAAGCGCGTAGAATTGACCGGGGTTCACTCGGCTGGGCACCAAATAATCACGCGCGCCTTCCGGCGTGCTCTTGGTCAAAATCGGCGTTTCTACCTCAAGGAAGCGTTCTGCATTCAGAAATCCACGGACGGCTTGCATGATGTTATGCCGGAGGCTCAAGAGCCGCTGCATCTTTGGACGCCGAAGATCCAGGTAGCGGTACTTCAGCCGAATCGACTCCGTCACTTCGGCATCGTCTTCGATCACGAAGGGCGGCGTCTTTGACTCATTCAGAATCTCAATGGCATCCACGAAGACTTCGATCTCACCCGTGGGCAGGTTGGGATTCTTAGACTCTTCAGGACGGGCCATCACTTGGCCAGTCACCGACACGACACACTCGCTCCGCAAGGCATGGGAGGCTTGGTGCACCGCCGCATTACGCTCGGCGTTACACACCACCTGCGTCAGCCCGGTTCGATCCCGCAGATCGATGAACATGACCATGCCATGGTCGCGTCGCCGCTGGACCCAGCCGTTCAAGACGACGGTCTGCCCGACAGCGGCTCTGGTGAGTTCGCCGCACCGATGAGTTCTGACCTTCATACCACCTTCGCTTTCTTGGAACGGGCCCATCCGACACGACTGACCGGCCTCTTTGGCCGTGGAGCTTGCTTCTCTATGTCCCCTGCTGAGGCCAACTTCTGTTCCGCAAGCTCGCGCAACGCATTGGCTTCACGGTCGGTCAGATACCTGAACTCGCCGGACGCGAGATCGGCCAACAACAGCGGACCCATCTTGATCCGCGTCAGCTTCAAAACCGGGTGACCGACCGCCTCCAACATACGCTTCACTTGGTGCTGACGCCCTTCGCGGATCGTAATCTCCAACCAGGAGTTCTGCCTGGCCTTCTTGACCTTCTTGACGATAGACGGACTGGTCATGCCGTCTTCCAGCTGCACGCCCTGTTCTAACTGCCGGATATGTTCATCCGTCACCACCTGCTTGACCTTGATGAGATAAGTCTTCGGCACATGGTAGCGGGGATGGAGCAACGTCTGAGCCAAGTCGCCGTGATTGGTCAGGAGCATCAACCCTTCGCTGTCGAAGTCTAATCGACCGACGGGAAACACCCGCACCGATATTCCACGGAGGTAGTCCTTCACCGTCGGCCTGCCTCCCGGATCGTTCAACGTCGACATCACGTTCTTCGGCTTATTCAGCAGCAGATAGACGTACGGCTGAGTGGAACTCAGGTGCCTGCCGTCCACCTTGATATGGACGCGATCCGGATCGACCTTGGTGCCGAGTTCCGTCACAACTTTGCCGTTGACGGTCACACGCCCGGCGGCAATCCACTCCTCGGCTTTTCGCCGCGAGGCCAATCCCGTTCCTGCGATCACTTTTTGAAGTCTAATCTCCATACGCTCTTTACGCTCAAAGGCTGCGGCCGAGGCTAAGGCTGAGAACAACCTGTGGTCTTGCTTGACCTTAACCTCAACCTAAACTTGCCCTCTATTCCCACTCAATCGTGGCCGGCGGCTTCGAGCTGATGTCGTAGACCACGCGATTGACGCCCTTCACTTCGTTGATGATCCGGTTCGACATCTTGCCCAGCACGTCACTTGGAATCTTGGCCCAATCGGCCGTCATGCCATCCAAGCTTGTGACGGCACGAAGTGCAATGACATGTTCATAGGTCCGTTGATCTCCCATGACGCCCACGGTCCTGATCGGCAACAGCACGGCAAGCGATTGCCAAATCTCTCGATACAAACCAGCGGCGCGAATCTCCTGATCGAGAATGGACTCGGCTCCTCGCAAGATGGCCAGTCGATCCTTGGTGACCGCTCCCAGGACCCGAATGGCAAGGCCAGGCCCGGGGAAGGGCTGTCGCCAAACAATCTCATCCGGCAAACCTAATTCCTTACCCAACACCCGCACTTCATCTTTGAACAATTCCCGCAAGGGCTCGATCAACTTGAGCCTCATGCGCGCCGGCAGACCACCC
>JBKJZK010000370.1:0-4094 GCA_046715215.1 Nitrospiraceae bacterium | reverse complement strand
AATCCTCAAGGCCCTGCGTACCATCCCGCATCTGGAACTGATTCGCCTTGGCTCCCGGGTGCCCGGCACGTTACCGGAACGGATCACCCCGGAACTCTGCGCGATCGTGAAGAAGTACCATCCTGTGTATATGAACCCGCATTTCAATCACCCGGATGAGCTGACGCCTGAAGTCAAAACGGCCTGCGGGATGTTGGCCGATGCCGGGGTGCCGCTCGGCGCGCAAACCGTGCTGCTCAAAGGCGTCAACGACGATCCGGACATCATGAAACGGTTGATGCATCAGCTTCTGCTCGCGCGCATCAAACCCTACTATCTCTACCAAGCCGACCTGACTAAGGGTACGAATCACTTCCGCACCACGGTCGAGACGGGGCTGAATATCATTAAGTCGTTGCAGGGCCACACAAGCGGGATGGCGGTCCCGCACTTCGTGATCGATGCACCAGGCGGAGGCGGCAAGATTCCCTTGCTCCCAGGTGACTACATGGTGCACATGGATGCCGCGGGAGTCCTCTTGAAGAACTATGAGAACAAGGCATTCCACTATCCGCAACCGCAACAGGGATCCGCGCGGGAGCTGCCGATGGTCAGCGCAGCGCCTTCACTGGGATCGTGCAGTACTGGAGAGCACGACGACCTGTGAGCATTCGCACCACGCAGGGCATTTTGCCCTACCAACAGATTAAGCAGCTGATCGCGAGCCGTGCCATCCATGCCGATGTGCCGATTGAAGACCGGCAGATCCAGCCGGCCAGTCTCGATCTGCGGCTCGGGCGCAAGGCCTATCGGTTGATCAGCAGCTTCCTGCCGGAGTTGTCCGAGATCACGAGCAGGCTCAACGTCCTGGACTTCTACCAGTCCGACCTTGTGATGTACGAGATGGACCTGATCGAGGGGGCCATTCTCGAAAAAGGCCATGTCTATTTGGTACCGCTGCTGGAACGTCTGGCGCTCCCTAAGACCCTCCGGGCACGAACCAATCCCAAGAGTACGACCGGACGGCTGGATGTCTTTACCCGCGTCGTGACGGATCTCAACACCGGATTCGATGAGATTCGAGCCGGCTATTCCGGGCCCCTCTATCTGGAAATCGTCCCACGCTCGTTCGCGATCAAGGTGAAGACCGGGTACTCTCTCAATCAAATTCGCTTCGTCCACGGCGACGCCACCGTGTCAGACCGGTCGCTTCAGACGCTCCACAAGCGAGAGCCCTTGCTCTACCACAATCTTCCCACGAAGAACGCACTGGGCACCCGTGATCTCCGTACAGATCGTGGCCTGTTTCTCCGCATCGATCTGAAGGGAGACGACCGAGGTGGCTCGCCGATTATCGGCTATCGGGCAAAGAAGAACAGTCACGTCATCGATCTGTCAAAGGTCGGTCACTATGCGGCGCTTGATTTTTGGGAACCCCTGTACCGCCACCGCCAGGACAGTCTCCTCTTGGAACCGGAGGAGTTTTATATTCTCGCGTCGAAAGAACGGATTCGCGTTCCCGCCGGCTACGCGGCCGAGATGGTCGCCTTCGAAGCAGCTTGTGGCGAGTTACGGACCCACTACGCCGGGTTTTTCGATCCGGGATTTGGATACGGCCGCGGCGAGCTGCACGGCACCCAAGTGGTCCTGGAGGTCCGCCCCCACGACGTGCCATTCCTAATCCATGATGGACAAACATTTTTTAAGGTTGTATACGACAGAATGCTCGTACGCCCCAGTCAGCTCTACGGCACGGCACTCGGATCCTCGTATCAGCGCCAAGGTCTGACCCTGAGCAAACATTTTAAGGTTTAGCAGGATGCCGAAAAAGTCCGCCAGCTTTCCGAAGGTTAAGGCTCAGGTTGAGGTTGAGAAAAAAAGAGTCTGATCTTGGCTCACCCTCAACCTCGGCCTTCCTCGTTCGCTCAGAGTTCAGACGTTTCACGAACAGATAGGAATCAGCTGACCATGCCGCCAGAACCGACCAACGAGCCGGAGCGCCGCGAGCCAGAAGACGACTCCGGTGGCGACAACCAGATGCGTGTCGCCGGGATGATCGTGGGCACGGCCCTCATTTTCATCGGCTTCCTCGACGTGTTTCTCTCGATCAGCGGGGGATTCGAGATCGACGTCATTCCCCTCTTGATTTATTTCGGTGGGGTCGCCGTGTGGGCGAATGCGGTCGTCGAAAACACGACCCTCCGCTACAGCCTCATCGGCGGCGCCCTCCTGCTCGCAGCCGTCTTCTTCCACTTTGGGGAAGTCCTCTTCTGGCACAAGCAAGTTGTGTTTTGGTCTACAGTGGTTGTCGTCATGTATTTCATGTTCAATGAACCGAAGAAACCCGCCTAATGTATCATGGCGATGTCGATTTCCGTCATCATCCCCACACTGAACGAAGAACGGACAATCATGGCCACACTAGTGCACACCGCCGCGCTCGGCTTCGATGAACTCATCGTGGTGGATGGAGGGAGCACCGATGAGACTCCCGCACTCGTCGAATCGTACCGACTCAGCACTCAGTCCTCAGCACTCAGTGCTATACAATGGGTGACCGCTCCCTGCGGACGCTCCCGGCAGATGAATGAAGGCGCAAAGGCCAGCGGCGGAGAGATCTTATTGTTTCTCCATGCCGACACGCAGCTTCCAGGCGATGCCAAAGCGATGATCGAGACGATCCTGGCCGATCAACGGATGGTGGGCGGACGGTTCGATGTCCGATTCGATCGCCCATCGATGGGGGGGACCATCATCAGCAGGATGATGAACTGGCGATCGAGACTGAGCGGCCTCGCCACCGGCGACCAGGCCCTGTTCGTGCGTCGTCCTATCTTCGAACAGATGGGAGGCTTCGCCAACATGCCATTGATGGAGGATATCGATTTCTCCCGCAGACTCAAACGAAAGGGGGCGACCGCGGCCCTCACCGCGACGGTGACCACCTCCTTCCGCCGCTGGGAACGGCATGGACCGTTGCGGACGATCCTCTTGATGTGGGCATTGCGATTCCTGTATTGGATCGGTATCAGTCCTTCGCATTTGGCTGAATGGTACAAGGCTGTTCGGTAGATCGTAAGGGGTAAGGCGTTAGGGGTGAGGGGTGGGAAGGTCAAAGAATTTCTCAAGACCGGCATCCTCTCCATCGCCTGACGCCTCTCGCCTGACGCCTCACGCTGCTCTAGTGATCTTCGCCAAGGCTCCGATCCCGGGCGAGGTGAATACGCGGCTCTGCCCGCCGCTGACGCCTGACGAGGCGGCCACCCTGCACGGCAGCTTCGTCCTCGACATGCTGGAACGGACCAAACTCGCTGTCGCAACACTTCAACTCCCGTTTCATCGGTACCTGGCCTGTGCGCCTTCCTCTGAGCTGGTGTTCTTCAAAATTATGGAAGAACGACAGGGCGTCCGTCTGTTGGATCAAGTAGGAGAGGATCTGGGCCAGCGGATACACCGCATCTTTATCGACTTGTTCGCCAAAGGCTACAAGCAGGTGATCATCGTGGGGACCGATGTCCCAACCTTGCCTCTGTCGGTATATCAAGAGGCCTTCGCGATGCTCGGCCGCTCGGACGTGGTCTT
The DNA here is from genome assembly GCA_046715215.1 of Nitrospiraceae bacterium. GTDB lineage: Bacteria > Nitrospirota > Nitrospiria > Nitrospirales > Nitrospiraceae > Palsa-1315. Next base: position 533 of record JBKJZK010000370.1, on the reverse strand, counting down.
GGGGCCAGCCCTGGATGGAGGGTACTACCTCATCGGCCTCAAGCAACCGGCAGAACAACTCTTTACCGGGGTACCCTGGTCCACCGATCAAGTCCTGGCCGTCACACAACAGCAGGCCAAGACACTAGGTTTATCTGTCGGGCTCACCACCGCATGGCGCGACGTGGATACGATCGCAGACTTGCAATCGCTCATCGCAGAGTGCCGAGAGGATAATAAAAAGCCCAAGCAGGGCCGGACCTTCTCCATGCGAACAGCCGGCACATTGCAGCTGATCGAGACCAGACTCAAGACTCGGTAAGTTACACGATCGGCCACACCGGCCAAGGAAGGGATCAACTATGGCAGAGCGAGTTGCGCTCATCACAGGCGGGGCCAAAGGCATCGGACGGGGGATCGCGCTCGACCTGGCGGCGCAACAGTGGTCGGTCGCCATTTGCTACCGCACGAGCGAAGCGGAGGCCGCTGCCACAGCCGACGCGATCATTAGTCGTGGAGGTCGTGCGCTCTCGATTCGCTGTGACGTGTCAGAC
>JBKJZK010000369.1:0-3282 GCA_046715215.1 Nitrospiraceae bacterium | reverse complement strand
ACTAATCACACGACTCGCGTTTCCTCTGATGCGAAGTTCCACGCCGCATAGACGAGTGCGTCTTTCGGCCTCTGACGTCTAGCCCACATTATTCACGACGATTCGTCGCGAAATCGCTGCGCCGCGTCGCGAGACCGGCGCGCGGAGCCGTGAGGACCCGATGCGTACTCGTGCAGTACGGTGAGGATCCGAGGGGCGAGCCCGCCGGCCGAAGGCTTGTCGTAGCAGCGGATCGGCGATTGCAGCAGAAGCGTTCATGAATAATGCGGGCCAGGATGGAATTTCCGAATGATTCCGCCTAGCACAGTCAGAAAGGGCCGTCCCGGGAGGCGCTGGAGCGAAGGGCTTTGCCACCCTGCCACATCCGCTAGTCTGAGTGGGCCTTACGGGCTGAGCAGCTTTCCCTATTTGTGTTATTGTCGCGTTACCCTTTGATCGTGGGCCGCTTCATCTGAATGACGACTATGGGTATTGTCCAGCAACACTTATCAGACACGTTCAATAGATTTTTCGCCTCGGAAAAGTCGAGCGGGATCTTGCTGATGAGTTGCACCGTAGTTTCGCTCTTGATGGCAAATTCCGCAATTGGCGCAACATATTTGAGTGTGTGGCAGGGGTATGTCGGTGGTCTGAGTCTTGAGCATTGGATAAACGTCGGGCTGATGGCGATTTTCTTTCTACTCATCGGCTTGGAACTCGAACGCGAACTGTACAGCGGTGAACTGGCCCAAGTTAAGAACGCGCTTCTTCCGATTTTTGCGGCCATCGGAGGAATGATCGTACCTGCGCTGATTCATTTTTCGGTCAATGCGGGAACATCAACGCAAGCCGGAGTCGGGATTCCGATGGCTACGGACATCGCGTTTGCCCTTGGCGTTTTGGCCATTCTCGGAAACCGTATTCCTGCGTCGCTGAAAGTGTTTGTCGTGGCGTTCGCCATCATAGACGATTTGGGCGCGATCGTCGTGATTGCCGCGTTCTACACGACGCAACTGTCAGTTTGGTATCTTGTCGGTACTGTAGGAGTTTGGACCCTGTTGTATGCGCTGAATCGTCTCTTCCGGGTCATGTCCCTGGTTCCTTATTTGGTGGGCGGCGCGTTGATGTGGTTTCTCATGCTTATGTCAGGTGTTCACGCGACGATCGCCGGCATTGCGCTTGCCTTTGCAATCCCTTTCTCTGCCAAAGACGACGACGAAGAGTCCCCCTCAGATAAACTCGAACTTTTCTTACACAAGCCCGTCGCCTTCATCATCTTGCCGATGTTCGCGCTGGCAAATACGGGCATCTCTGTGGGCGCGGACTGGATGCAAAACGTGACCAGTACGAACAGCATCGGCATCACCGCCGGCTTGATTCTTGGCAAACCTTTGGGGGTGACATTTCTGTGTTTTGTTGCCGTTGCAAGTGGGATATGCCGCTTGCCGCCCGATTTGAATTGGCGGCATATTTCCGGCGCTGGGATTCTTGGCGGTATAGGGTTTACCATGTCAATTTTCATTGCCAATCTCGCTTTTGTCGGAAATGCAGAGACAACAAATGCCTCAAAAATGGCAATTCTTTTTGCGTCTCTGATAGCAGGGACCATTGGTTTTCTATGGCTCAAACTTTTGGGAAGACCAGAAACGCAGGTAGCAAGATGATTTTAAGAGATAAGGCCACTGAAGCTTCTTTCTGAGGAGAAAATCATGAACAGCCATCACCACACCAAAATGGTTTACGACGGGTACTGCCGGTCACGTGAACAGAAGATACCAAGAGAAAGCGGAAGGGCGTTGCGAAGGTTCGGCTCCCCGATGGCTCCGCTCATCTCGTTGAGATTCACTGGTATGAGGCGACAGGATCGGTCGAAAGGAATACAAGATTAAACGGTTTTTGTGAGGGCCCGACGGTGAAGAAACTCAAACGCGCTCCAGGACGATTCCTGATCCGCATGGACAACAAAGGCTATGCCGTTTTTCTGGAGAAACGGAAGATCTATCTTGCCCTTCCTGATACCGATGCCCTCAAGCATGGTCAGGTCCGTGTCATCGACGAATCCGGCGAAGATTATCTCTATCCGAAAAGCCTCTTTCTGTCCATTACAGTTCCCCAATCTGTTCGGAAAGCCATTCTCGAAGCGGCCTAGTGAGCTGAGCCTGCTGGGGAGCTGACCTCTAGATTAGCTATTGCAGCAGAAGCGGTCATGAATAATGTGGCCGTTGTTTCACATAGAAAACTGAAGAACGTATGACTGACCAGGCAAACGTGCGAGCAAGCTACCAGGGACCGGCGTTCTTTTCGTACGGATTCCGACCGCTGTTTCTTGGTGCGGCGCTGTTTGCCGGTGTGGCGGTCCCTGTCTGGGTCCTGCTGCTCACCGGAGCCGGCGACTCAGAATTCTTTTCTGCCGCTCGGCAGTGGCATGTGCATGAGATGGTCTTTGGCTTTCTGCCCGCTGTGATCACAGGCTTCCTGCTCACGGCGATTCCCAACTGGACCGACCGTACGCCGATCAGAGGGCGCGAGCTGATGCTGTTGTGTACCTTGTGGTTAGCCGGACGCCTGGTCATGGCCAGCCCATTTCTCCCACCTCTCCTGTCTGCCTTCGTAGATGCGGCTTTTCTGGTCACCGTCGCGGGGCTGGTCTGGCGAGAAATTGCAGCCGGCAAGAGTTCGTCTCATGCGCCGCTAGGGGGTCTGATCAGCCTGTATGCCGGCGCGAACATCTTGTTCCATGTGCAGGCTCTCAGCGGTGCAGCGACGGACTTTCCCGAGCGAATGGCTCTCGCGCTGGTCATGGTGCTGCTGGCGCTCATCGGTGGTCGCGTCATCCCCAACTTTACCCGCGCCTTCCTGGCCGAACAGGGCATGTCTGAACAGCCTGCGCCCTTTTCCCGTTTCGATGGCCTGTCGGTAGTGCTCGTAGGAATTGCCACTGTCGCCTGGACTGTTCAGCCGCAGGCCATGGTGACAGGGTGGATGTTGGTGGGCGCTGGCGTCGCCAATCTCGGCCGCTTGTTGCGCTGGTATGGCTGGGTCACATGGCGTGAGCCGTTGGTGTTGACCCTGCATCTTGGCTATGGGTGGCTGGCGCTGTCGCTGCTGATTTTGGGAGGCGCGATTCTCGGGTGGGGTCTGCCGACAACGGATGCGGTGCACGCGTTTACCACCGGTGCCGTGGGTGTAATGACCCTGGCAGTGATGACCCGCGCCAGCCTGGGCCATACGGGGCGCTCGAAACACGTAGGTCCCCTGACTGGTCAACGTGGGTGCGTTGCTGCGAGTATTCGGGCCGTCCGC
>JBKJZK010000368.1:0-3824 GCA_046715215.1 Nitrospiraceae bacterium | reverse complement strand
TACGCCGATATCACGTGGACCGGCTATGTCGGTCAGACCGTCCCGGTGAAACACCGCGAGATCTTCGACTTGGTCCGGCAGGGGCGGGACGCGGCCCTGACCTTCGTCCAGACAGAAATAGCTGCCGACCATCGCCCCTTCGGCTGGGAAGTCGACGACGCCTGCCGGCAGGTCATCCAACGGGGCGGCTATGGCGATCAATTCATCCATCGCACGGGCCATTCGATCGGCGAAGAAGTTCATGGCAACGGAGCCAACATCGATGGCTTGGAGACGCAGGACACCCGCCGTCTGATGCCGAATACCTGCTTTTCTATTGAGCCTGGGATCTACTTGCCCGGCGAGTTTGGCATCAGGAGTGAACTGGACGTGTACCTCGCTGCGCGCGAGGCCTTGGTGTTCGGTTTGCCGTTGCAGAGCGAGATCGTACCGCTCTGCTAGCAGGATGCGGAAAAAGTCGCTCTCAAGAGCCGTAAAAGGTAAACGTGAAAGGTGAAACGTAGGGCTGCCGAATGCTCTTCCTCCTAAACCTTTCATGTTTAACGATTCACGTCCACGAATCGCAGGACGGCCTTTTTGAGCATGCTGCTAGAGCCCTCTGTCCCTTCCTTGACAGTGCCTCCTAGCGCCCTATAGAGTTAATTCGATTATCAAAAAAAGCAGGAGTCGTCGCCGATTGACCGAGGCTACGGAAAAGGAATCGCGCCATGTTTGGTACCATGGGGATCTCGGAACTCATTATTATCCTCGTCATTGTTCTCATCATTTTCGGGGCGGGAAAACTCCCACAAATCGGTGAAGGAGTCGGCAAAGCGCTCAGAGGGTTCAAGAAAGAGGTCAACGATATTCCCCTGCCGGATGCGGCACCGCCCGAAGCGAATCAACCGGCGCCCATGCAGAGCCAATCAACGTTCCAGGCTGCACCAGCACCGGCGATTACGCCGGGACAGACTCTCACCGCTCCGAAGCCCACGGCACCCTATACGCCTGGGCCGGAACTGACTCCCGGGACCACTGCCGCCTTGATGTACAACATGGCGGCTCCGCCGCAGCAGGCTCGGCCAGTGTCATCGACGGCAGCCCAGTCAGTTGCGGCCCAATCGACGGGGGAAGGCCAGCAGCCTCCCACGATGGAAGAACGCGCGGCTGCTCCCACGCCGATGATGCGGGCGCAGTACCCGCCTCTTCCGGCCAGCGCCCAGGCAAAACCAGTAGTTAACCGCCCGTCGGCCATTGTCAACAAGGATGCCGTGGCCCGCGTGCAGGCGCAGCAGGCGGCGATGAAGGCGAAGGCCGCGCAGCCGGCCGGCATTTCCCCAGGGGATATGCAGAGCTTGGGAGAAGGTCTTGGGGATGCGTTGCGGACGTTCAAGCAGGCCGTTGCCGACGTCCGCAATTCGGTCGATCCCGAGATGCGGACAATCCAAGCCGAGATGGATTCTGCCAAGAAGGAATTCCAGCAATCCATCGAAGCAGCCAAAGAACTGCCTGCTTTGCACGAAGAGCCTCCTAAACAAGCGTGAGCTGGGGGGCGGTCTTCATCAGCCTACCCGATGCTTGCACCCTGCTCTGTCGCACTTCCTCTCGCACCATAGTGTGCTCAATCGTCCTGTCAGTCCTCTGTCTCGCCGGTTGTGTCCAGGATTCTCCGCCTTCATCGAGGGAGCACACGGTCTCGCTATTGCTGGGGTTGCTCCGCGATGAGGCGCCAGAGATGCGGCGGACGGCTGCAGAGTCTCTGGGCAAGATCGGCGACCCACGAGCCGTGGACTCCATTCTTTCCCTCATTCACGATCCGGCAGCAATAGTCCGCGAAGCGTCGGTGCTGGCCATTGGACGCTTGAACCCCACAGCCACCGATGGAGTGGTGGCCCTGTTGACGCAGTCGCTGGAGGACCCTGTCGAATCGGTCCGGCAGGCGGCGGTTGTGGCGATCGGCGAGATCGAACCAGGTTCTCGATTGCTGCAGCCTGTCGTAGGGTTACTGCGATCTTCGGATGCAACGATTAGGAGGGCGGCGGTGCAGGCATTGCTGCAAGTCGACTCAAGCCAATCGATTCCTGCACTCGTCGCAGCAGGACGTGACTCCGATGAGGCGGTTCGTCAGGGCATTGTGGCGGTGGTGGGTGAATGGGGAGGGTCGGCGGTCTCCCCTTGGCTCAGAGAACGTTTAGCCCAAGATCTCTCGCCTGGGGTGCGAGCAGAGGCGGCCTATCGTCTGGGAATGCTCAGCGATTCTGAAACGAGGGCAGCGCTCAACACGACGATCGCGAAGGACCCAGACAGTGGGGTGCGCCGCTGGGCGAGACGAGGAACTTAGGTCGCCAGGCGGGAACGATTCAACGCATCGACGAGTTCGACAAGCTCTTTGCGGGCATCCTTATCGATGTTGGTAAATTGGACGCCCATCCCGGGGAAGAGCAGATGCCGTTCAGGCTTATTGCGGGTCCAGACGACCTTCGCTTTGGCCTTGTGTTTTTCCCAAGGACGATCGGGCAGAGCAAACTCTACGGAAAGCTCGGTTCCAGGAGTCAGCGGCGTGCTGCTTTCGATGAACAGCCCGCCTGCACCGATGCCGCCGGTTAAGCTGTCGAATTGTTTGCCTTCCGGGGTCGTGTAGCGCACCTTCATGGCGAGTGGGGCTCTCGGATGAGAGCGCGCATGAGCAAATCGCATGTCGTCGTCGCCGGCAAGAATCTGTTCAATGACCGTTCCCCACGACAGGGCGCCGAGCAGTTCTCCCGTGGCACCATGAAGCGTGACCATTTCCTGGCCGGCATTCATCTCAAAAACTTTGCCCTCATGCCCTTCCGTCGTGATCACAGGAAACTTCATGGCCAGGCCCTTAAGTTGAACGCAGGATGATTCTCTTGTAGTTGGATTGTCACTAGGCCGGCTGCCCGGCGGTCTGGAAGGATTTCACCAGTTCGAGCACACGGTTTCGGATATCGGGGTTAATCTCCGTAAAGCGCACCCCCATGCCAGGGCTAAACGTATATTGGTCTGCTTTAGGGCAGACCCACGCGACGAGACCCTTCGCCGGCAACCATTCTGCCGGCTGCTCAGGTAGCGAAAATTCAAGCGCAAGCTTGGTGCCGACCGGTAGCGGGCTTAGGCTTTCGATAAAGAGCCCGCCTCCGCCGATGCCGCCTGCGCGACTTTCAAACTGCTGACCCTCCGGGGTTTTGTATTTGACTTGGAAGGTGAGTGTCACGCGCGGCTCATTCCTGGTTTCTCGGCTCGCCGGGGGCTTACGATAGGCCAGAATCTGGTCTATGACGAAGTCCCAGGACAGGGTGCCCATCGGTTCGCCGTTGATCCCCAGAAGGGTGATCACTTCACGGGTTGCGTCAAGGTCGAGGGCTTTCCCTTTGTGTCGAAGGCTTGAAGACAAGGGATACTTCACATATCCTCCACGTTCAATCTGTAACGCAAGTATAGCGCAGCATTTCGTCTTGTCGAGGAAAAGCGTAGAGTCATGAGTGTCGCCACAGGTTAGGTAGGAAGAAGGAGTAGAGCGCCGCGGGCATCCGAAAGGGAAGATGTGAAAGGACAACCAGGCCAGGATGATCCTGGCCTAGAGGATTCTGAGTAGACGTCCTGTGCGGGCGGGCGAAAAAATCTACAGTTCTACCGACTTAGGCGGTCTTCACATCCTTGTCTTGTTCGAAGATTCGGATGGGAGCATGCTTGCCGAGGATCGCATCCTCGGTGATAAGGACTTCCTTAATCTGCTTCTGAGAAGGGGCATCATACATCACGTCCAGCATCACGTCTTCGAGGATGGCACGCAATCCTCGAGCGCCGGTTTTCTGGAGAAACGC
>JBKJZK010000367.1:0-4633 GCA_046715215.1 Nitrospiraceae bacterium | reverse complement strand
ACCAAACCAAATAACGTTTGTTTCCGATGGTTAACTTTTTCAGCATCCTCCTAATGGCTTCGGTGCTTTGGATCGCAGCTTGCTTGGTCAATATCAAGGCAGCGGAAGGATTGGTTGGGCCGAGTGTCGGAACAACGAATGGACGTTGCTCCTGGTTCATATGGGTCTTGGAGGCCCAGCGTACTTTCTGGCTGAGATAGGTCACCGTTTCGCCGAGTGTCACGTCGCCATCCCGGTTGGTATCGGCCTCGCCCCGCAGCGCCCGCAGCAGATAGTAGGTGAACAGCCCATGCCGATGTTGGTCGTCCTCCAACCCCCGCCCGATGCCGCTGGTTCCGATGACATGGAGGGTCGAGCTCTCCGGGGGATTCCATTGGGGGAGGGCGGTCTTGGTTCGACTATACGGTCCGATACGCGACACAATGCCATCGAACAGAAACACCGTGTGTTTCGCTCTTAAACGAGACAGCGCTGCCTCTAAATCCTTGAGCGGGTATGACCGTGAGGTGGTCGTGGCGGTCCCATCGTACGGTACCAGGAACGTCTCTCCCGTCGAAGAGACTGAAGCCAGACCGGCGAAATAGACAATGACGACCGCGTCCTTGTTCATGTGAGGCGGCAGCCAATCCAGCAGCGCTTCGTCAATATCCGACCGTATCGCCTTCCAATCTTGTAGCAGCTGAACATTGGAGGCCGGCAACCCACCGAGGGACTGAAAGTAGCTCGCGACCATTTCGGCATCCGAGGAAGCGAACTTGCGGGATGGGACTTGCTGGTCTCGATAGGATCCGATCCCGATTGAGATCAAGTAGGTGTGGGGCTGCCGAAATCCGCTGGTCACAGCAGGGATGTGATCCACGTCGTCGGCCTTGATGCCGGTAGGTTGGATCGACAGGGCCAGGGTTTGAGTCGGCGGCTGAGTACGGGTTCCTGAATCAGAGACTGCCACGTGGATCTCGGCCTTCTGCCGTTGGACGGACTGCGGCAACGTCGCCGCAAATTCGATCGAGCGGGATTCGCCTGGTTGCAGTCGCCCGACTGCAACCGAGCTGGTAGGAAATTGGGCAAGCACCGAGGCGGTTCCCGTCAAGGCAGCAGTGACACCTTGAAGTTCCTGCTCCCCTCTGTTCACGAGGTCGATGCGCACCCGAATGCGCTCGTCTCCTTCAAAGACCAAATTGCTGTTCTCATCCTGCACAGTGGCCTTAAACGAGAGTGCCGATGGAATGCCATGGGCTGGCATGGTCGCTGTCGGTGGAACTGGTCTCACTGGCGATGCTGCCGCTAGTGCGGGAGCGGTTCCGCCCGTCGCAGCCAACTGGGTCCGGACGGCGCGCATGACTTGCGTCGAGAGGGCGATCCCAGCGTCATGCACAAACTCCCCGATATTGCCGTAATCGCATCGGCGTTGGGTCGGTTCTAGAATAAGGCGTTGATTGTGCGCGATGGAAACGGTCTGCTGGCTAAGTTCTTTTCCCGCGGCATCCTTTAAGGTTACGCGTGTTTCAAGGGTCATGTCCGCAGGTACCCGATCATAGACATTATCAGCCCAAAGTTTGAGGTCCGAGCGTTGGAGCGTGACCACGATCTCCGTGTCGGGCTGGATCGGTGCGGCGATTCCACCGGTGACGGTCACGGCCACAAAATTTTGGGAGGCCGCATTAATCATGATCGATTCGACTTCTTCCCCCACATTGAGCTCGTGCGGGCTATTGCACCCATCGATGTACTGCATCTTGAGATTGGTGAAGGAGGGGTCGAAGGTCAGCTTGACGGAGTTGGCCAGACGAGGACCCATGTCCGGTAAGGTGGTTCGGTGAAACGCTGAAGTCAACTTCTCGCATCCCCACAGCCCACCCACTGTGATGAGGAGACACAAGAGGACGGCCCATCGCATCATGAGTCGTTGAGGTGAGCCTGTTGGGTGTCGCATGTTGACCATGGCTTAGCCCGCAGTATTTATGACGGTTGGTCGCGAAATCGTGCCAACAGGCCAGGCGAGAGGCACGGGGTTAGGGGCTAGAGGGAAGAGCGAGATGGCCGCGGGTTCGAGGTTTCCGGAACCTCGAACGGTCACACGTCGGTTCATGCGTGACGCGATGCTCTGCCCACCTTGCGTCGTCGCGCTTTTCCAGCCTATCTCGCGCTTCACGCGCCACGGTTTGCGGCAGGATGCAGATTCCGCGCGTGGGACGGAGAATCATAGTAGCCCTTGGTCCCATTCCGGCGGATCACGGCCAATTCGCGCAGCATGGCGAGCCCATCTCTGAAGACGCGAAAATTTGAGCGGGGTTGATGGGACCAATTCACCGGAATTTCTGCGATGCGGTATCCGCGTTGTTGCGCCACATAGAGCAGTTCGATGTCGAAGCCATAGCCGTCGATTGAGGAGACTCCAAAGAGGTCTGTTGCCACCGTTTGACGGAAAAGTTTGAATCCGCATTGCGTGTCGTTGATTCCTCTAAGGCCCTTCTGCTGTATGAGTGAATTGAACAGGTTGCTCAAAATGACTCGATACCAACGGGCCTGGACTGCATAGCCTGGTAACCGGGAGGCGAGTGCGCGCGATCCGATAGCCACGTCGGCTCCGCTCGCCACAGCCTGCTCGAGCCGGGCGAGTTCCTGAATCGGAGTGGCACCGTCCGCATCGGCAAATAGTTGTAGGTGTCCGACTGCGGCTTGCATTCCTCGTCGTACTGCCGCGCCTTTCCCTCGGCGCAGTGGTGCCCGGAGCAACTGAATTTCCGGGGCTGACGAAGCCGCGGCCTCAACAACGGAGGCCGTGGCATCGGTGCTGCCGTCGTCAACGACGAGGACCTCGTAGGATTGTCCTCGGTCTCGCATGTAGGAGGTGATGCTTTGAAGAAAGGGAAAAATGCGAGCAGCCTCGTTATGGGCTGGAACGATGATCGACCATTGGATGTAGCCTGAGGCGTTTTGGCAGGGCACAGGAATCAGCCTTGTTGCGGTGAACCGCGTCGGCGACGGACTAGCAGAATGCTGAAAAAGTCCGCCAGCACGAAGAAGGTTGAGGCCGGACTTGCTATGGCCTCCTTGCGAGAAGCCCCGGCGGGCTTCGGTCTCGAACGCCTCACGACGGCATTCATGAATCATCAGGGCTAGATGAAATATGGTAGCGAGCCACAGGCGGGATTGCAAGGGAAAGGCTCCGCTGGACTTGACAGATCCGCCGAGGGGGAGCGAACGTACAAGAGTGGAGAGTGCAGCGACGGACGAACCTGCATGGTCTTAGCCCGGATTATTCATGAAGGTTCTGCTGCAAGCGCGGATATTCGGCTGTGACGGGCAGTCTCGCCGTTCAGCCCTTCGACATACTGCACGAGTATGCCTCAGGGCTTCACGACTCCGAGTGCCCGTCTCGCTTCGCGTCTGCACACTTTCGCGACGAACCTTCATGAATAATGCGGGCTAGGAGCCTGTCCGACATTGACCGTTCTACTGCGGCGAATGATCCGCGACCATCTGCGTCGTGCTCGGCCCGCTCACAAGAACCGTGAAACGTCAAGTGTGAAACGTGACACGAGGGGTCAGACTAGGAGTTGCGGTCTCGCATCTGGCCGCATCTCCTTTGCCTCGTCACGAAGGCAATGTCTGACAGGCTCCGAGCGCTGCCGAATAGCATCGCGTGACAATCGGGACGAGCGAGACGGGGGAAAGTTCGAGGTTTTCGGAACTTCGAACCCGGAACTTCGGATCGCGCCTTTCTCGCATCTCGCGCGCGTTGCGGTCTTACGCAACGTCCCCTTCGGGCTCCGTTTGGTGAGGGTCCGACGGGGACTATTAGTCTTTGAAGCCCTCGGAACGGATAGTGTACAATGCACCGTTCAGCTCATGCGGTCGCGTCGATTAACCCTGTGGAGGAATGCTGTTATGGTCACGCGGAGTCAGGGAGGGAATGTCCGAGGTCTTTTCGCAGGTATCGGTCTGGTCATGAGTACCTTCGCGTGTTCTGTCCTGCCGAGTGAACCCACAGCCTTAGCCGCCGGGGTTCCAGCCGGGCTGACACAGGGATTTTCAGAGATTGTCAAGCAGGTCACGCCGGCGGTGGTGAACATTGCTGTGACCGGGGGGGGGGAAGGCGGGGGACGAGGCCGGAGATCGCCGTCGCCTCCAGGTCCCTTTGGCGGACCTCCGGGTGAAGAAGCCCCAGGAGGTGAACTCCCGACTCCTCCGCCGATGCCTCCGGGGCATGGACGCCCTGATCAAAGCGCCGGATCCGGCGTTATTTTTGATCCGAACGGATTTATCGTAACCAACAACCACGTGGTCGATGGCGCCACGCAGATCACCGTCACGCTCAGCGATCGACGTGAATTCAGCGCAAAAGTGGTGGGAACTGATCCGAAGACGGACTTGGCCGTGGTCAAGATCGAGGCGAAGAACCTCCCAGCCTTAAAATGGGCTGAGTATGAGAAATTGCAGGTCGGCGATCTTGTGTTAGCAGTCGGCAGTCCGTTCGGACTGAGTTCCACCGTGACTCTGGGTATCATCAGTGCCTTGGGACGCGGCAACGTCGGCATTGCAGACTATGAAGATTTCATCCAGACCGACGCCGCAATTAATCCGGGCAATTCCGGCGGGGCGTTGGTCAATGTGAGCGGCGAACTCATTG
>JBKJZK010000366.1:0-18982 GCA_046715215.1 Nitrospiraceae bacterium | reverse complement strand
GTATGGGACGCCGCCTGGCCTTGCACGGGTCTTCCAGCACGCGATTACGCCGGGCAAGTTGAATGAAAATGATTTAGAGCGGCTGTTTCCGCCGGATCGTTTTAGCCTGATTAGTACCGGCATGAGTCATATTCAGACGGTGCATACTCTCCCGACGGGTGAAGTGGTGAAGGTCCCGGCATTCTATGCCGTCCTTCGGCAACGGCAACGCTAAGCCTCTCTTGTTCATTTGTTTTGTTCGGTCTGTCTCCTTTGTTGGTTTGTCTTGTTTATTTGGTTGACCAGACTAACCAGATGAACCAGAGAGACCAACTATAGCGCGCGGGAGTCGCCAGACGATCGAACGTCTTGTCCGCGTGGTACGATACCGGATGCCTGCTGAATCCTCCGCTTCCTTCACGACCAATATTCCTCAACGCATGGATCGTCTGCCCTGGTCGCGGTGGCATTGGCTCGTGGTGACCGCGCTGGGGATCACGTGGTTGCTCGATGGGCTCGAAGTGTCCATCGTCGCCGCGCTCGGCCCCGTCTTGACGCATCCTGGGACGTTGCACTTGACCGCATCCGAAGTGGGCCTGACTGCCTCGGCCTATCTGGCCGGCTCCGTGTTCGGCGCGCTGGTCTTTTCCTACCTGACCGATCGTCAGGGTCGGAAGAAGTGGTTCATGATCACGCTGCTGGTGTATCTCGCGGCGACGGTTCTTACGGCATTCGCCTGGAACCTGGAAAGCCTGATGTGTTTCCGCTTTCTCACCGGCGCGGGCATCGGCGGCGAATATGCGGCGATCAACTCCGCGATCGACGAACTGATTCCCGCGCGCCGCCGCGGCCACACCGATTTGGCGATCAACGGCAGCTGGTGGCTCGGAGCGGCGATAGGCGCATTGCTGTCTCTCGTGTTTCTGAATCCTCTCATCATGCCCGAGCAGATAGGATGGCGATTGTGCTTTATCTTCGGCGCGGTGCTCGGGGTCGGTATTCTCCTCGTGCGACGCCTCGTTCCTGAAAGCCCCCGCTGGCTCATGACACACAGCCGCGTGCTCGAAGCGGAAGCGGTGGTGTCGAGCATCGAGCAGGAGGTCGCACGGGACGAGGGCATCGAGGCCTTGCCGCAGGCGACGGGATCGATCACCTTGCACGCCAGTCCCGCCGGCACGACGATCGCCACCGTGGCCCGCGTGTTGTTCCGATCTTACCCACGCCGCACGGCGCTCGGGATCGTGCTCATGGTGACGCAATCCTTCATGTACAACGCCGTGTCGTTCAGCTTCCCGTTCGTGCTTACCAAGTATTACGACGTGCCCACCAGCACCATCGGGCTTTATCTCCTTCCCTTCGCCTTCGGCAATTTTCTCGGACCGCTCTTGCTCGGCCGATTTTTCGACACAATCGGCCGCAAACAAATGATCAGCTTCACCTATGCGGCGGCCGGGCTTCTGCTGGCGGCGACCGGGTATCTCTTCTGGCAGGGGTCCTTCACCTTGACCACCCATCTCATTGCCTGGTCGTCGATTTTTTTCTTCGCCTCTGCCGGCGCGAGCGCCGCCTATCTCACGGTCAGCGAGATCTTCCCCATGGAGATCCGGGCCATGGCGATCGCCTTTTTCTTCATCGTGGCGCAAGGGGCGGGCATTGTGGCGCCTTGGTGGTACGCCAAAATGATCGAAACCTCGGTGACCAGTATTTTTTACGGCTATCTCCTGGGTGCCGGTTTGATGTTGGTGGGGGCGCTCGTGGAACTGTTCCTGGGTGTGAAGGCGGAAGGCCGGTCGCTCGAACACATCGCCACGCCGTTGTCGGTGCGTTCGGGACAAGAGGATACTGCACCAACCAGGTAGTAGGAGCGACCCGCCGATCGGCTTGGATTCCGGGACGCCGCCCCGGTCATTCTGCCAATGTCGACACGTCATCTACCGGTGTATGCCATGGTGAGACGGCTGCATTCCATTTTTTTCCTAGCCAGGAGGCAGACAGGGGGCCTGCAGCAGCATCAGCGCTGGACCGTGGCCATGACCCGCGTGGTTCTTTCGGAGTCCGACAGCAGTACGCGTGATGACGCGGCAACCGTACTAGCCAAATTTTCAGTGCGTTGAAGGACTGTTCGGCCGGTCTACCACACGAAATGTCCTAGGAGATTGCAGGCGTATCGCAGGTTGAATTGTATTGTTTGGTGCAAAGCGGGTAGGTCTTGTCGTGGAGTTCTTTGGAATAATAGGACACCATGTCGCACTCATCATCTGATAGTTCGCCGGTCTGCATGGCCAAACTGATCAGGTGCTCGCACGCCCGCATGTAGTCCGTCACTTCGCTCCGCATCGTCCCTATAAGTTACATGACCAGGAGGGTCACGAGTACTCGGGCAACCCCTGGTCATGTGAGGAATTGACGGACTCGGGCCTGGCTCAATGCGTGGATGGTCTTGGCAAGGGCGTCGAGTTTTGAGAGCGCATGGCGCCGCTGTTCCGCCGGCGCCATGCGCTCGAGGGCGATCACCAGTTCGGCAACCTGCTCCCGAAGTTGTGTGGCAACCTCCAGAAATCGCGGATCGGCGTGTTTCTCCCGATCGACCAGCCACTCATACAGGCGGTCCGCGGTTCGTTGATTGTGCCGCGCTTCGAGGATCTCGATCAGTTGCTTATTCCGCTGCAGCTGATGGACATGCCAGGCCGGCAAATGTCGGGAAAATCCTTCGCCAAGCGGACGATCTCCTGATCTTGCCTGCCACTGAGCGGGCCAAGCCAGTCTTTGGCCAGAGCCACGATGCGCTCCGCTCGCTTGGCGAGGCGTGCTTGCATCGAGAGTGGCTCCAGGCCAGCGCCCATGGTCGACTCTATCGAACATTTTCTGCTGCAATCGCCGATCCGCGGCTCTTGCGCGTGAAGCGTCAGCCGAGGCATGGATTGAATCATTGATTCATCGGACCATTGATTCAATGGTGCAATGGATCAATCATCAATCGTACTGCGAGATACGCTTCACGAGGAACGCGCTTTCGGCAGGTGCGTTACGGCTGCAGGCCGCTGTCCTTTAAAAATTGGTGAGCCACTGCCTGCACGCTGCCGTGCTGAACGATGACTAGTTGATTGAGACGGCGCATCGTCTCCTCGGTGAACTTCCCGCTCAATTCGATGAGTGCCTGTTCGAGGGAGGGTTCTCGTTTTAAAGAATGGTCTCGCACGACGAAGGCGGCTTGGTATGGAGGAAAACTCTTGCGATCATCCAGAAGCACCGTGACGTCCAATTCCGATAAGAGCCCATCGGTCGAGTTGGCGGCGATCATGCTCACCTGTTTTTGCTGGAGCGCTCGGTACAACAAGCCCAGATCCATCGTTGTCGGCGATCCGATGAGCGGGAGACGGTACGTGGCCAAGAGCTTGGGCAACCCGTCGGGGCGTTGCTGAAATTCATACCCCACGCCGAGGGTCCACCCAGGCGTGTAGCGCGCGGCATCGGTTAAAGACTCCAGGCGATGCGCCTCCGCATCTGCACGACGGATCACCATGGCGAACGTATTGTCGAACCCCAAAGGATCCATCCAGCGCAGGCCGAACCGAGCTTGATATTCACGGCGCACGAGTTTCAAGAGGTCAACCGGATCAGAGGGCGAAAGTAAATTGAGCACAGAGGAAATCGCCGTCCCGGTGTACTCCGGATAGAGATCGATCTCGCCTTTGACGAGGGCTTGGTGGGCCAGCAATGTTCCGCCCAGATTGAGCTTTCTCTCAACCGGTTTCCCTAACCGGTGCTCCAGGTGCTGGGCGGCAATTTCGCCTAAGAGGACCTGTTCCAGGAAGTTCTTGGAACCCACCGTAATCGGACGGTGATCATCGGAACACCCCACCACCCACAGGGCCAGGATCAGTGCCGCGAAAGCTTGTGTTCGATCCATTCTAATCCTCGATCCGCCGCTACGGCCATCAGGGCCGCCGGCAGCGCTCCCGCCAGCAGCAGCGTGGAATCCACCGAGGCCAATCCACGGAAAATAAACACCCCCAGGCCTCCGGCCCCGATCGCCGCCGCAATCGTCGCGGTGCCGATCGTCGTGACGGTAGCGATGCGCACTCCGGCGAGAATGGTGGGAGCGGCCAGAGGTAACTCCACCTGATACAGGATCTGGCGGGGCGTCATTCCCAGGGCCACCGCCGATTCGCGCACGAACGGATCCACTCCGAGGATGCCGGTCACCGTGTTGCGCAGCATCGGGAGCAGGGCATACAGGACCAGCGCGATAATGGCGGTATGCCGGCCGATGCCTCCCAGAAATGGAACCGGAATCAATAATCCGAAGAGAGCCAGGCTGGGAACGGTCTGCACGACATTGACGAACCCGAGGAGCCATTGTCGCATCCCGAGACGCCTGGTAAGCGCGATCCCTGACGGAATCGCCACTGAAGCGGCGACGACCATGGAAATGAGCACCAGCAACAGATGCTCACCCGTAAGACCCACCAGCTCTTGCAGGATGCCGGCCGGCACCAAAAACCCCCCTTGGCCATCGCACGTGGAGCGTCGTTCGTTCGGGAGTGGAGTTGCTGGTTTCTAGCTTCAAGGTCTCAGGAAGCATCCTCTGAAAACTTGAAACTAGAAACGTGAAACGCTTAAACGAGATACGAAATACGCTTCACGCTTCAAGACAAGCGAGAAAAGCCAGTGCCTCCGGACTCCGAGCCTGCAAAAATTCCGAGGGGCGGGCCACCAACTCGAGAGAGCCTCCCGCCAACAGCGCGATCCTGGTTCCCAGCAGTAGGGCCTCGCGGACATCATGGGTGACGAAAATCGCCGTCTTGCCTGATTGGCGTCGCAACGACAAAAACTGGCGCTGGAGGTCAAGCCGCGTGACGGGATCTAGCCCACCGAATGGTTCGTCGAATAATAAGAGGGGCGGATCAGCCGCCAATGCCCGTGCCACTCCGACCCGTTGTCGTTGTCCTCCGGAGAGTTCTTCAGGATAGCGACGGGCAAATTCGCCGGGCGGCAACCCGACTTGGTTCAGCAATGCATCGACCCGCGCATTGATCTCGCCGGACGACCATCCTTCCAAGCGGGGCACGAGGCCGATATTTTGGGCCACGGTGAAATGAGGAAACAGGCCTCCTTCTTGGATGACATAACCGATCCTGCGTTTCAGTCGAATAGGTTCCCATGACGTCGTCGGCCTGCCTTCGACGACCACTTCGCCGCCGCTGGGAAACAGCAGGCCATTGACCATCTTCAGCGCCGTGGTTTTCCCTGAGCCGCTGCGGCCCAGCAGCACGAGGGTTTCTCCGCTTTCAACGTCCACGTTCAGATCATGCAGAATTTCTTGGTGGCCCCTGCGGACCGAGACATGGCAAAACGAAATAGACGGGCTCATGCGCTCGCGGTACGAGGATCGGCGATCCACAGATTTTCCGCGAACGGCCACTCTCCGTCGACCCATTGTTCGATGCAGTCATAGCCCGTCCTATGCGCCATGTCCCTGAGTTCGGCCACATTGAACTTATGACAAGCTTCCGTCCAAATCGTCTCATCCCTTCGAAAGCCGCCGGTCCAATCGGCCGCCCGTATCGATACGATCTGATTACGCGCAGAACGCAGATGCATTTCAATGCGGCGTTCCGCCCGATCATAACGGACCTCATGACCGAAATGCCGCAAGGCAAAGTCCCCGTCCAGTTCCCGATTGATGCGAGCCAGGATATTCACATTGAACGCGGCGGTGACACCGAGTGGGTCATCGTAGGCCCGGATGAGATCCTCCTCCGCCTTTTCTAAATCCGTGCCGAGGAGCAAGGCATCTCCCGGTTGCAAGCATCGGCGGATCTCCCGCAAGAACTCCTGGGCGACGGGACGATTGAAATTTCCGATAGTGCTTCCGAGGAACAGGATGAGGAGAGTCTGCCCGGGACGGCGTCTCGAAACCACGTTATGGAGGCCCTCCACATAAGAATTCTCAAGCCCTACCAAACTGACGGACCCTAACTCGGCCAGTTCTTGACGACATTTCCGGAGCGCCGAGGCCGAGATATCGATCGGATAGTAGGTGACCCGTTCTCGACGAGCCAGCGCCTCCAACAGCCAGCGGGTCTTGCGGCCGCTGCCGCTGCCCAATTCGCCCACCAGGAGAGAGGACGGGAGATGGTCCAGGATCGACGGGGCGTACCGGCGAAGGAGCCGCTCTTCCGCCCGATTCACCCCATATTCAGGCAACAGGGTGATGGTCTCGTACAGTGCAGTCCCGACCTCGTCATAGAGGTAACGGGACGGTAACTCACGCTGAGGTTGGCTGAGTCCGTCGCGCACGTCTGATGCAAACCGGCCGAGGACGCCGGAGTGTGCGCGTCGCGAACCATCCGTCTCAGTTTTCAACGCATCGAAACCCGGCGTAGGCATAAGGATAGTCCGGTCGAAACCAGTTGCGAAACGAGCGCCGTAACAATCGGGAGGCCGTGCGCGGCGATCCTCCCTTGAGAACATAATGGTTGCCGTCGAAAAACGGTTCTGAATATCCTGGATAAAACGAAAATGGATGAAACTCCGGAAAGGAGTCGAAGATCGTGCCGGTCCACTCCCAACCGTTCCCGACGAGTTGCGCCACGCCGAACGCACTCTCCCCGAGCGGCGTGGCCGTGACTGGGATGGGATTCCAGCAGTGAAAATCAAAGTTGCCCCGTATGTGGTCCGGGGGCGCGGCGCCCCAGGGATAGGAACGTTCTTCGCCGGTCGTCGTTCCATAGGCCGCCCGATGAAACTGCGCTTCGTTGGGCAGGGACTTGCCTGTCCAATGCGCATAGGCTCGGGCTTCCTCATGCGTGGCATAGACCGGCCAGTCCATCTGAAGAGGGATTTCACCCCAGAGTGTTCGCCAACGCCAACGACCATCCCTGTGTCTCCAAAAGTGGGGAGCCTTGGCACCGGTTTCCACAAACGCGAGGTATTCTCCATTGGTCACTTTGTACTTGCTCATGGCAAATGTCGGAACCGCCACCACAGATTCCTCCGACTCATTGTCCCACCCAAATGCATGAGTGGCGGAATCCTCGATCCCCATCGCACGGCTTCGACCCAGCGTGACCGTCCCCTCTGGAATTTCAATCATGGTCGGTGTGACAAACGGTGATGCGCCGGATGGGGGTGGATTGACGGCGCGCGCATGGGCGAGTGGTTGCTCAAGATTATGCAATAGGTACGTGAACGTCTCCGCATGTTGCAGCCGGTGCTCGATGCATACATGGTGAAGGATCGGATCGACCTCGTCGAGCATCTCATCGAGACTCCGTCGAGCGTGGTCCACATACTGCCGGACCTCCTCTCGGGATGGCCAGTCCGAGGAGGTATCAGCGGGCAACCGATCGCGTGCCGGATCAATTCCAAACGCAAACAAGCGGTCGAATGTGGCATGAAAGACCGGGAGATCGAGTGTCTCCCGAGCGATCAGGTTCCAATCGAAGGCCTCTACATGACCGAGGTAGAAGATGAGACGATGACGTTCTGGAACAGGGCGATCATACCAACGGCCGGCCGGCACCAGCCGATACAGCTCATCGGTGCATGCTCGACTTTCGGCGAGCGCACTTCTGATTGGAGTACTGATCCGTCTAGACAGCGCCACAGCGGTATCCCTTCGTACTTATTGTGTGCATCCATCTTTTAATTTTCATGATTGTGACGAATCTTATGGGCTTTCCGTACTGGGGATTCCCCCAGTGAGGGAAATTGGCCTAAGTCGCGAGGAAGCGCGGACTATATACGTAGCAAAAGGAGAAGGCGTACACTCAGATTCGCGAAATAGGCGGCATATAAATCCGTGGGATCACGCGCTTTGAGCGATCCTTGACCGAGCAAGTTGCCAAACTTGGGCGATTCCAGGCGGCCTTCTCGATTCGAGACCAGGCCTGTTCGATCAGCACGCGATCGCGAATTATCATTTCACCGGATGAGTTTCAGTGCCGGCAGTATGACGTCCAGAAACTGCTTGGCGAGTTCGCGATGTCCAGCATTGTTGGGATGGAAGCCGTCGAGGTCGAACACAAGGTCGTCGCGCACGGGACTCGCAAAGAGATCGACGAGGAAGGCGTCGGCTGATTTCGCTTCTTCCGCGATGGCGCGATTGAACATGGCGATCCGTTCGGACGTCACAGAAGAATTGGGGCTCGCTCGAAACCGCGGAAGCATTGTCAGATCAGGCAGGTTGGCCATAACGACGGTGTTCGAGATGTCGTTTTTTACCATCTTGAGCAGCGCCCGCAAATCTTCCTGAAAGTCTTTGGGATTGTCTCCGTTGATGAGATCGTTTCCCCCGGTCCAGAGCGTGACGAGATTCGCCTTCGTGCCGAGCTGTTTGGCCACGCGCACTTGCTCTTTAATGAGATCAATCCGTGCACCCGGTACCCCGAGGTTCACGAGAAACACCCCGGGCGTCTTTCGATCCAACTCCCGCTTGATCAGATAGACATACCCCTCAGTCAGCGGCACGGCCCCTACTCCCGTCGCGTCGCTCGCACCCAGCGCCAGATAGACGAATTCGATCTTCTTTTCGCGCGGGCTCGCGCAAGAGACCAGGGTGACACAGCAACCAAGGGCGGTAAGAAGGCAAACCAGGCGTTGACGAATCATGATGCGTTTCCTTCCCTGGGCAAATGGAGAGAAGCCGTTCCAGTATGCAGATGATACGTCGATCAGCCGGAACAAGGGCCTGGGGATTGCCCTTGTTCTCAGGCTGAATTGGCCGCGGACTGAACAGAACTGACACTTCAGGCTTGGCTCAACCTGTGGATGGTTTTGGCGAGGTCGTCGAGTTTCGAGAGCGCGTGGCCCCGTTGTTCCGCCGTCGCCAGGCGGTCGAGGGCGATCACCAGTTCTGCAACCCGCTCCCGGAGTTGTGTGGCAACCTCCAGAAATTGCGGATCGGCGTGTTTCTCCTGCTCGACCAGCCACTCGTACAGGCGGTCCGCGGTTCGTTGATCGTGCCTCGCTTCCATGATCTCGATCAATTGTTCATTCCGCTGCAGCTGATGGGCATACCAGGCCGGCAAGATGTCGGGAAAATCCATCGCCAAGCGGACGATCTCCTGCTCTTGCCTGCCACTGAGCGGGCCGAGCCAGTCTTTGGCCAGGGCCACGATTCGGTCCGTTCGCTTGGCGAGGCGTGCCTGCACGCCGTCGCGGAGCAGTTCCTCTTCTCGTGCCAACCGCTGCTGCAAACCCTTCCGTAACCGCGACAGTTGCGGCTCTTTCACGAGTCGTAAGAAGTCGGTCCCATCAGGAACGAACCGGGCAAAGAGATCGCTCTTGAGCTGATCGTATTGGGCGAACGCCCAGTCGAGATCGTCGGCAGTCAGCCCTCGCTGAATCCTGGCGCCGGCTTGCTGCAACACCACTTCGTAGCGAGGCAGAGCTTCGTGACGATGATGGTTGAGGATGGAATCGAGCCTGGCAGAGACGAAGGCCTTCTGCGGTTGAGAGAGATCGAAGTAGCCGTCCAACTGTCGGGTGATCAGCCAGTCGGCATGATTATAGAGCAGCGTCGTCGCGCAACCGGCGAACGTGAGCGACGCGAGCAACATTGCCATCAGCAGGATTCGTCCTGCACAAAAGATCTTCATCGGCGGTGGAGGCTTTTGGATGAGTCGGCGAGCGCGTCAAACACCGTCGTCTTTACGCTAGCACAAGCATGACTATGACGGCTAGTGCCGCTAACTATCCGCCAGCGACATCGGAAGGTTAAGACAAAGGCCAAGGCGGAGATGAAGAAAATCAGGTCCTCGCTCTACCTTGACCTCGACCCCAGCCTGTCTCGTGCGGCTATCCTGCGGGAGCGTTCTCCTGTGGTGCCACACGAACGGACTTTCGAAGTTCTGCTCTGCCAAACAGGTTTTTCCGTAGCCTGCCAGGTTATCAGCCATCACCTTCGTCAGTTCTACTCGTAACCCATCGTGCCACCAGCCATTGAGACACACTGTCCGCGTTGGGACAAATTGTGCTGACTTCCGAAGGAAGAATTAACACTCGGGCTAGGGAGACATCGTGCGTCGTTCTATTGGAATCCCTTAATGTCACGAGGAGTTCGGCTTTCCTATCGCATGGACTGCATCTGTTGGGGGCTGGACAAGAGTGGTCCGACGTTTGCTTCAGACGGCTATTGGTTTGTGTTTCCGCTGTTCACAGCAATAGGTGCAACTGCAATCGGAACACGGAGTTTTCAGGAGTGAAGGGACCAAGGCACGCTGGGCTGACACCGGTCGGGTCCGAGGGCGACGAGCCGATCGTCTATCGCAGCCTCGATCGTTCACGCTGTGGGATCGTATGGGTTATCGCTTCAACGACGACGAAACCGTGTCGGACGGCATCAAGCGGATTGCGCGTGAGCAGCTCGACAAGGCGGTTGCGCACACGAAACCAGAGGTCAAGAACCGAGATGAAGCGATTCACGATGCGCGCGTGTCCTTTAAAAAGGTGCGGGCGCTGCTGCGGCTTGCACGAGTGAAAAACAATGATGACGTCTTCGCGCGCGAAAATGCTTGCTATCGTGATGCGGGGCGACGCCTATCAGAGGTCCGCGATGCTACGGCGATGATCGAGGCTTTCGACAAGCTGACCGCACACTATGCTGATCAACTTGCCTCCGGTGCCTTCGCTGCACTGCGCAAGCCCTTCATCCGGTTAAGGCGGAAGCAGCAGTCCGATGAGAACGACGCCTTTGCGGACGTGGCGCGGATGCTGGAATCGGCGCGGTCACGTGTAAATGACTGGCCCATCGACGACGGTGGCTTTTCGGCGTTGTGCCAAGGATTAAGGCGCATCTATAAAGAGGGACGTACCAGGCTGGCGCAGGCACAGGCTGCCCCGAGCGTCGAGACCTTTCATGAATGGCGCAAACGCGTAAAGGATCTTTGGTATCAGGTGCGACTGCTCACACCGACCTGGCCGGCAATGCTGAAAGACCTGTCCGATGAACTTGAGCGATTGGCCGATTATCTGAGCGACGACCACGACCTCGCGCTCCTGCGCCAAAGGGTGCTGCACCAGTCGCCGGAGGACCGGACCCAGCTGGAGGCTCTGGTGGCGTTGATCGATCAGCGCCGCGGCGAGCTCGAGGTGGAAGCCACGCGGCTGGGCGAGCGGATTTATGTGGAAAAACCCAACGCCTTTGTGCGCCGCTTCGAAGTGTACTGGCGGGCGTGGTCTGCGGAGGCGAAGGTCGATCCGGTCGCGGTCAGCTAACGGGTGCCGTTTCACACAGAGGGCGAATGCATGGCTACGCATACGCAAGAGATCGAGCGTAAATGGTTAGTGCAGGATCTGCCCGGGCTCGGAGAGCATACGCGCGAGCAGATTATTCAAGGCTACCTTGCGATCTCCTCTGACGGAACCGAAGTGCGAATCCGGCGCAAAGGCGACAAATGTTTTGAGACTGTAAAGAGTCAGGGCGGTTTGACGCGCGACGAAATCGAAGTCGAAATTTCGCAAGACCAGTTCCGAACGCTCTGGCCCGCGACAGAAGGGCGGCGACTCGAAAAGATACGATACCTGTTGAAACGGAACGGCTATCACGTTGAACTCGATGTCTATCAAGGATCGCTCGCCGGGCTGGTCGTCGCTGAGCTTGAGTTCGAATCAGCCGCAGAGAGCAAGCGATTTTCACCGCCCGCCTGGTTCGGCGAAGAAGTGACCGAAGACACACGGTACAAGAACAGCAGTCTCGCATTGAACGGAAAGGTCGGCATGAAAGACGCATAAATCGTCTCGCCGTGACGGCTGGAAAGCTGTCGGACTCCATTATTTCGCTAAGGTGGCAGCCATGAAAGTACCGTTCACAATCGGCACGGTCGGTCACTTCGGACTAACCGTCCGTGATCCGCAGCGCAGCGCGAAATGGTTCGTGCGCGCGCTGGGATTGCGCGAAGAATTTGAGTTCGAAGAGGGCGTCGGAGTGGGCAACGACAACGTGACGATCGTATTGTCGAAAGGCAAGCCGTCACCGCACACCATTGGTCACATGTCGTTTCACCTGCCGAACATGATCGCCCTGCGGAAGGCACTCGCGTACTTAAAGAAGCACAAGGTCGAGGTGGAAGATCCAGGCAACGAAATCGGCCCAGAGTCACCCGGCTCGCGTCACATGGGCTTATGGTTCCACGATCCTGATGGCTACCGGTGGGAACTTTCCGTCCAAGGCGGAAAGTAGAAATCGGGCTAAATTTCAGGAGGTAACTGGGAGCGGCGATCGGTCGCTCGATGCTTCGTAGCTCCATTATTCATCCATGATGGTTTGTAGCTCGCGATCGAAGTTACCAGCAGTCAGCTTTCAGTCATCAATTCTAATCCTGAACGAGGTACGCTTCTCGATTCACGTCCAGTAGCCCGAGCAAGCGCCGCCTTTTCGGCACCTGCCGAAATTTCGGCAGCCGTGATGTCGTCACGGCTCTATTTCACTCCTCCTGGAAACTACACTCTTCGTTCACCGATCCCTTGCCGGTCAATTACTTACGGCGACTCCGTCGAATCGTCAACTGTTGGGAACAGTCTATGCTGTAAAAGAACTCTGAACTGGTTACGGAGATAGTTTGTCGTGACTAGGTTGTCGGACAGCATCGGCCGCGCCATTGCGAAACGGCTCGTGCGGGACGCCGCCACGAAGGAGGCGCGGAAGAAGCTCATCAACAAGTGCTCGGGTTTCGTTGCGACTTCCGCGATCCCAGGAGGAACCGCATTCAGGCGGCGATCTCAGTGATGAATCACTCTCGTCTGGCTCCTCCCCTATCAGGAAGTGCAGAAAGACGGGATTACATTCACTGGCAAACCTCGAAGGGAGAAACGCTCATGAACACAACCAATCTACAGCAGCGGATGAACGATCTGTTCGGCTACATTCGTCAAGGCAAGATCATCGAGGCCATGAATGAGTTCTACGACAACGAAACCGTGAGGCAGGATAATGCCAACCCTCCGACAAAGGGGTTACCGGCGAACGTCGAGCGGGAAAAACAGTTCATGAGCGGGGTGAAGGAATGGAAAGGGTTTAATCTGACGGCGACCGGCGTCGGCGCTGACGTGACCTTCTACGAGTGCAACATAGATTTCATCGCCACCAATGGACAGCCGGTTCACATGGAGCAGGTCGTCGTAGCCAGGTGGAGGAACGGTAAGATCGTGCATGAGCGGTTCTACTACGATACCGGCAAAAAGCCGTGAAATGCGAAGCGTCAGGCGTTAGGGGTAGGAACGCTCTCCTTCCAACTTGGTCAAGACCGTGGACTGGGCGAAGTGATAGAATCGTCCCACGTTCGCAAAGCCGAACATTCACGCGGGCGGGGGTCTCTTCAAGGTCCTTGTCGGCCAGCGCTCGGGAGGGCGTCGCTTATGAATCGTCGTTCTTGGATTGGATCTTCTCTGTTGCTCGTCATGGTTGTTGCGGTCGGTGTTGGCCTGGCCGCATGGAAGTACGCGTCCATACAGGGAACCCTCGCGGCCTCCGCGAACCAGCCGGAGCCGATGGAATCGGTGATGGTCGCTGTCGCGAAGGAAGTCGAGCACCTCCAGACCACCACATCAATCGGAACGGTCCTGGCGCTGCGCTCGATTACTCTCCGCAACGAACTCCCCGGCACCGTCCGTCAGGTTAACCTCACATCCGGGCAAGTTGTCGACGCGGGCACGGTGCTCGTCGCCCTCGACGTGTCCGTCGAGGAGGCCGAACTGAAAGCGCAGGAGGCGCAGGCCGTCCTCGCGAGAACGGTGCTTGACCGCAGGAAGCGTTTGAGTCAGGACCTTGCCACGACTCAGGAAGAAGTGGATCAGGCGCGCGCGAATCGCGACATCGCGCTGGCGCAGATCGCGCGTACCAAGGCGATCATCGCCCGCAAGACCATCCGGGCGCCGTTCCGCGCGCGGGTAGGCATGGCGGACTTGCACCCTGGCCAGTATTTGAACGAGGGCACCGAACTCACGACGTTGCAAGGCATCGCCGACGCGGTGCATGTAGACTTCACGGTCGCGCAGCAGGTCGCCGCGGGCCTGCGGGAGGGCGACAGCGTCGACATATCAGCCGCCGGCCAATCGTCCCCGATCGCAGCCAAAATCGTCGCGCTCGACTCGCGCATCGACTCCACGACCCGCAATGCCATGGTGCGTGCGAGGATCGAGGGCGCCGCCAATGCGCCGGCGCCCGGCGCCTCCGTGCGCATCAGGGTTCCGATCGGCCTACCACGCATGGCCGTCGCCGTCCCTGTGAGCGCGATGCGAAAGGGGCCGGGCGGCGACCAAGTGTTCGTGATCGAGCTGGACAAGGACGGTAAGACCCGGGCGCACGTGCGGCAGGTCGAGAGCGGTACGATGCTCGGTGACGAGGTCGTGATCCATGCCGGGCTGTCCGCCGGCGAGCGAGTGGCTGTCTCGGGATCCTTCAAATTGCGCGACGCGGTGCTTGTCGCGATCGTCGGCGACTCTGAGGGGAATCGCGGATCGGGTCAAGTGCTCGGTAAACGCTGAACGAATCGCGAGGCCGCGAGAAGGATATTGACATGCGCTCGTTCACCGACATCTTCATCAAGCACCCGGTGCTGGCTGTGGTCGTCAACCTCGTGATCCTCCTCGTAGGCTGGCGGGCGCTGACGGCCCTGCCGGTGCAGCAATATCCCAAGATCGAGAGCTCATCGGTGGTGGTCACGACGGTCTACTTCGGCGCCGGCGCCGAGACGGTTCGCGGCTTCCTGACCACGCCGATCGAGCGCGTCGTGTCGGCGATCGGCGGCGTCGATTACGTCGAGTCGACCAGCCGCGCCGGTGTCAGCACCGTCACGGTGCACCTGAAATTGAACCATAGCAGCACGGCCGCGTTGGCCGAGGTCACAGCGCGATTACAACAAGTACGATCGGAGCTGCCGGCGGAAGCCGAGCCCCCGGTAATCGACGTGCAACGTACCGACCGGCCGTACGCGTCTTTCTACCTCAGCTTCACATCCGCAGAACGGAGCGTGCCGGCCCTCACCGATTGGCTGCTGCGCTCGCTGCAACCGCAACTCGCGACGCTTGCGGGCGTGCAACGCGTGACCTTCGAGGGCGGCCGCCAGATCGCCATGCGCGTGTGGATCGATCCCGATCGTCTCGCCGCGTTGAACCTCTCGCCCGGCGACGTGCAGGCCGCCCTCAGGCGTAACAACTTCCTGGCGGCCGTCGGTCGGACGAAGGGCAACCTGGTGCAGCTCAACCTGCTCGCGAACACCGACCTGCGCTCTGCTGCGGAGTTCGAGAACCTGATCGTCGCCGATCGCGGAGGCGCCATCGTGCGGCTGAGAGACGTGGCTCGGGTCGAACTCGGCGCCGAGGAAGCCGACATGATTGCGAAGTACAGCGAGGTGGAGGGCGTCTACCTTGGGATCTGGTCGGTGGTCGGGTCCAACGAGATCGAGGTCGCACACCGGCTACGCGACGAGGTGGAGCGCATCCGGCCGACGCTGCCGAAAGACATCGACATGCGCTTTGTCTGGGACGGGACGATGTTCATGGAGAACGCGCTGACGGAGATCACCAAGACTCTCGGGGAGACGATCCTGATCGTCGCGCTTGTGGTCTTCCTGTTCATGGGCTCGGTGCGCACGGCGTTGGTGCCGCTCGTCGCCATGCCGGTCTCGCTGGTCGGGGCGGCGATTTTCATGTTCGCGTTCGGCTTCAGCCTGAACCTCCTGACGATCCTCGCGATCGTACTGTCGGTGGGCCTGGTCGTCGACGACGCGATTGTCGTCGTCGAGAATGTCGAACGGCACGTGCGTTTGGGCAAGTCGCGGATCGAGGCAGCGCTGATCGGGGCGCGCGAGCTGATCGGCCCGATCATCGCCATGACGATCACGTTGGCCGTGGTGTATACGCCGATCGCGTTCCAGGGCGGCTTGACCGGCTCGCTGTTCCTGGAGTTCGCGATCACGCTCGCCGCAGCGGTCGTGCTGTCGGGCATCGTCGCGGTCACGCTCTCGCCGGTCATGAGCGCGCACTTCGTGCATGAGGAGGGCAAGGAAGGCCGGCTGACCGTTTTCGTCAATCGCAGGTTCGAGGAGGTGCGCCGTGTCTACGCTTGGCTGCTCGATGTTGCGCTGGAGATGCGTTGGGCGATCGTGGTAGCCGCGCTGCTCATCATGGTTGCGGCGTGGCCGCTGTACCTGTTCTCACGCCAAGAGCTCGCGCCTGTGGAGGATCAGAACCACATTAGTCTCTTCTTCGAAGCCTCGCCGGATTCCACGCTGGCGGCGACCAATCGGGACGCGCTGAAGGTCGTCAGCGCGATCACGTCGTTCCCCGAGGCCAAATTCATGTGGTCGCTGACTGCAGCGTGGGGAGGCTTCGGGGGAATGGTCGCAAAGGACTGGCGTGAGCGCAGTCGCTCGACCGAGGAGATGTACGGCGAGTTGTATGGCGCGGTGTCGCAGGTGCCCGGCCTGCGCGTCTTCCCCCGTCTCGACCCGCCGCTGCCGACCCCCGGTCAGTACGATGTCGAGCTGGTGTTGCAGAGCAATGCACCGATCGAGCAGATGCTCGAGACGACAGCGGCGGTGCTTGGCGTCGGCTGGCAGAGCGGCAAGTTCTTGTATGTGGACACCGATCTCAAGATCGACCTCCCTGAGGCGCGTGTTGTGCTAGACCGTGAGCGTCTCTCCGACCTCGGGCTCGACCTGGCGGGCGTCGGCCGGGAGCTCGGCACTCTGCTTGGCGGCGCCTACGTGAATCGCTTCAACTTCTTCGACCGCAGCTACAAGGTCATCCCGCAGCTCGGCGACAAGGATCGCGCCACCGTCGGCCCGTTGCTCGACCTCAAGATCAAGACGCCGGGGGGCCAGCTCGTGCCGGTGTCGACGTTCACGCACATCGAAACGAGCACCGCACCACGCACTTTGAACCGTTTTCAACAGCGCAACGCGGTGCGGGTCTTCGGCGGCGTCAAGCCGGGCGTCACGAAAGAGGAGGGGCTGCGCGTGCTCGAAGATGCCGCGGCCGCCGCGCCCGGTCCGAGCGTCCTCCTTGACCACGCGGGCGAGTCACGGCAGATTCGCCACGAGGGATCTGCGCTCACCGTCACGCTCGGGTTCGCAGTCGTGCTCATCTATCTGGTGCTCGCAGCGCAGTTCCAGAGCTTCCGCGACCCGCTGATCGTCCTGCTCGGCTCGGTACCGCTCGCGATTTCCGGCGCGCTGGTGTTTACCTTCCTGGACCTGACCACGATCAACATCTACTCCCAGGTTGGGCTGATCACCCTGGTAGGACTCATCGCGAAGAACGGCATCCTGATCGTGGAATTTGCGAACACGCTGCAGACCCGCGGTCTCCCGAAGGCGGCTGCACTGCGCGAGGCCTCACTCACGCGGCTGCGTCCGGTGCTGATGACATCAGCGGCCACGGTCTTCGGACATCTTCCGCTGGTGCTGGTATACGGTCCAGGCGCTGCCGCCCGCAACAGCATCGGCATGGTGCTGGTCACGGGCATGACCGTGGGCACGCTGTTCACCCTATTCGTCGTGCCGGTGTTCTACTCGCTGATCGCGGCGCAGCACCAGCCGAGCCCGGCGCACGAGGAGATCGAGCACGAGGAGCTGCTGATCGCACCGGCAAAGGGGTGAGATGAGTGGATGGAAGAGTTCCGATATGGGAGTGAAAGAGCTGCAGAGTCGCATCGAAGGGAAAGTGACGACTGCGACCGATGCCGCGTACGAACAAATCAGACGCGAGATGAGTTGGAATCAGCTGACGCCGATGCGCTACCCGCAGCTGGTCGTGCACGTCGCCAATGAGCACGATGTCGTCGAGGCGGTCCGGTTTGCACGCACTCATGGAATGAAAATCGCGGTGCGCGGCGGGGGGCATAGTTGGGTTGGGTTCTCGCTTCGGGACGAGAGCCTGCTGATTGATCTTGGGCGCCTCAATCAGGTTTCGATTGACTACGAGGCTCGCGTGGCGGCGATTCAGCCGGCGGTAACCGGTCGGGAACTCAACAATCAGTTGGCCCCCCACGGGCTGGCCTTTCCAGTCGGACACTGCCCGTCGGTTCCCCTGAGCGGCTTTTTGCTGAACGGCGGTCTGGGCTTGAATTCCAACAGTTGGGGGCCCGCCTGCTTCAGCATCGAAGCCGCCAAACTCGTCACTGCCGATGGCAGGGTGGTAGTCGCCAACCAGGAGCAACACGCTGACCTACTCTGGGCGGTCCGCGGAGCCGGCCCGGGCTTCTTTGCGGTGGTGACACAATACTTTCTCAAGCTGTACCAGGCACCGCGTGCCATCACTACCAGCACCTACTATTACCCCTTGCAACGCATTGAGGAGGCCGCCGCGTGGTCAGGGAGCGTTGCCAGACAGTTGCCGAAGGAGGTGGAGCTGAAAATTTTCTTCGCGCCTGTGCCCCCCGATCTCGCCGAGCAATGCGGGTCCAGCAATGGCTTTGTGGGTATCGTGAGCGCGACCGCATTTCTCGACAGCGCGCAAGAAGCCACCGCCACACTGGGCCTCCTGGAAAGCTGCCCTGTGGCCCACGAGTGCCTGCAAAAGGAGGTGAACCAGCCTACTCCATTCGCAGCCTTGCAGGATATGGGTGGTATGTTATTGCCGGAGCGTCACCGTTACCTGGTCGATACGCTCTGGTCGAACTCCCCGCCGGCGCAGCTGCTGGCGACTGTGCGCGATCATTTCCTGCAAGCGCCGTCACCGAAGTCACTGGCGGCATGCGCGTTTTCCACCGGGGTCGAGGGTAGCGCTGCTGTGCTACCCGATGCCGCATTCTCGATGACCGCGGAGACATTACTCCTTTGCTATGCGATCTGGGAGCGGCCGGAGGATGACGCCGTGAACGCCGCTTGGCATCGCGAGACGATAGCGGCACTGGACTCGTTCGCGGTGGGCCATTACGTGGGCGAGTCCGACATCGTGGCGGAGCCGGCGCGCGCCGAACGGTCATTCGCGCGAACGAACTGGCAACGCCTCCAGTCGCTTCGCCGGACATACGACCCGGATGCTCTTTTTCACG
>JBKJZK010000365.1:0-3323 GCA_046715215.1 Nitrospiraceae bacterium | reverse complement strand
GCGCTATCATGAATTGCTCGTAAAACGCGGAGCCGACTTCTATGGCCGTGACTTGGAGCGGATTTCGAGGCAGTTTTCCACGCAGGACTTGCTGGACTTGCAGACATGGCACAACCTTGCCTGGTTCGGCTACGGCGCCGTCAGTCGCTATCCGCGCTTGGCCGCGTTGCGAGCAAAAAATCGAGGCTTCACGGAAGAAGAGAAACAGGAGGTGTTGGCCCTCCAACTCGTGGCCGTGCAGGACATTGTTCCGCTCTATCGACGGCTGATGGAGCGGGAGCAAATCGAGCTCACGACCACCCCCTTCTTCCATCCGATCCTGCCGCTCGTCATCGATACGGATTTCACTCGACGTGCCAGGCCGGATCTGCCGCTCCCCTCGCGGTTCCATGCGCCCGAAGATGCTGAGACGCAACTGCAACGCGCCGTCGAGTTTCACACCGCCACATTCGGACGAGCCCCTGTGGGCCTCTGGCCGTCGGAGGGCTCCGTCTGTCCGGAACTGATTCCGATGTTGCCGAAGATCGGACTCCGCTGGCTGGCGACCGACGAGGGCATCCTCGCACGCTCGCTCGACGCGGCACAGCAACCCTGGCACCGCCACCGGGACCTATATCGATCCTACCGGGTCGGCTCGGAGGACCAGAACGTGACGATACTGTTTCGCGATCGGGAGATCTCCGATGCTTTTGGATTCGTCTATCACAAGACCACTCCCGATAGAGGCGCCGAGGATGTCCTTCGCCGCCTGCGTCACATCATTCACGATGCGCCGCAGGAACAGGTCACCATCGCGATTGTGCTCGATGGAGAGAATCCATGGGAACACTACCACGAAGGAGGCGAACAATTTCTCTCGCTCCTTTACAAAGCCTGCTCGACCGGCGCACTCGATGGCGACGCGATTCGCACGACCACCGCGACGATCTCCGAAGCGCTCGAAGCCGCGCCGGCCACGCATCGAGTCAGCCACCTCCACTCGGGATCCTGGATCAATCAGGACTATAAGATCTGGATCGGCCACCAGGAAGACAATCGCGGATGGGACCTGGTAAGTCACACGCGATCTCGTCTCGCCGAAATCGCTGTCACGCTCCCCTCGGATCGCGCGCAAGCCGCCTGGGACGAACTCTATGCCGCCGAAGGCAGCGATTGGTTCTGGTGGTATGGGGACGACTTCGATTGCGGCTACAACGACGAGTTCGATCGGCTCTTTCGGACCCACCTTCGGAACGTCTGGACGATCGCGGGACTGACTCCACCGGACCTGTTGAATCAGCCGATCTGTCGTCCCCGCGGCATGCCGGAGGCAGACCTTGTGACGGCGCCTCTCGCCTTACTGAACCCCTCTATCGATGGAATCGTGACCAACTTTTTTGAGTGGCGCGGTGCGGGCAGAATCAAGACTCAGCCGCCGCTAGGCGCGATGTGGAAAGCCGACGGGGTGCTGACCGATATCCGGTTTGGCGGGAGTCTTGACCAGTTGTATCTCCGGTTCGATCCGGAGGAGCAATCGCAGACGCGGGAGGCAGGGTTGACGGTCGAGCTGCAGACGCCCGAACACCTCTATCACCTGTCATTTTCCCTCGCGCTGTCAGGGCCAGACCAGTTTCTGCTCTCGCAGAAACTCGCAAGCGGATCCTGGCAAGAGATCGGCCTCTACCAATCGATCTGTCATTGGGATGTTGTCGAACTGGCTGTGCCATTCAAGGACTTACAGCTCACACCTGGGCAGGAACTCCACATAACCATTCTGGTGCTGGAACATCGCCTGGAAATTGCGCGCTACCCGCACCACAAGCCTGCGACCTTACTCGTGCCAGGTCCGGAGTTTGAAGCGAACTTGTGGCGAGTGTGAGCAGCGCGAAGTGCGCAATGTGACGATTGACGATTTATTCATTGATTCGTTGCTTGAGGCTTTCGAAAATGAATAGATGGTTAAATGAGCCAATGTCTAAATTTTGCAGGAGATACCATGCCTGATTTACGCCGTGATCCGATTGTCGGTCGGTGGGTGATTATTACGACAGAACGTAGGGGTCGGCCTCATGACTTTATTCCCGTACAAGCCGCCCGGCCTTTGGCCGCATCCCTCTGCCCATTTTGCCCAGGGCAAGAGCGACTGACGCCGAAAGAAATCATGGCCTACCGGCTGCAGCCGGCAGAGCCCAACGGCCCGAACTGGACCGTGCGTGTCGTGCCGAACAAGTTCCCCGCGCTCCAGGTCGAAGGCGACCTCGACCGCCAAGGCCTCGGTCTCTACGATCGAATGAATGGGATCGGCGCACATGAAGTCATCATCGAGACCCCTCACCACCAAGATAGCCTGGCCGACATGCCGATAAAACGGATTGAGGACGTGCTGTGGGCCTATCGCGATCGCATGGTCGATCTGAAGAAAGACGGGCGGTTCCGATACATCCTGATTTTCAAGAACCACGGAGCGTCAGCCGGCGCCACACTGGAACACAGCCACTCACAACTCATCGCCCTGCCGATCATCCCCACCAACGTCCTGGCGGAAATCGATGGCGCTCGGGCTCATTATTTTCAGAAAGAACGCTGCATCTATTGCGATATTCTCCGGCAGGATCTCTCTGACGGCGATCGCATTGTGGCGGAGAATCCCGAGTTCGTCTGCGTCTCTCCGTTTGCCCCACGCTTTCCCTTTGAAATGTGGATTCTCCCTAAACGCCACGCCGGCTACTTCGAAGAGAGCCAGAAACCACAATTCGAGTTCCTCGCGCCGATTCTCTCTGAAGCACTGCGACGGATGGACAAGGTTCTCTCGAAGCCGTCCTACAACTTTATCCTCCATAGTTCTCCCCTCCACGAAAAGACCGGGGACTTCTACCACTGGCACTTCGAAATCATTCCGAAGCTGACCCAAGTGGCGGGCTTCGAGTGGGGCACAGGGTTCTACATCAATCCGGTGGCACCGGAAGAGTCGGCGAAGTTTCTGAGGGAGGCGGCGCTGTAGCAGGTGGGGCATACGGTTGAGGGTCGAGACATAATGCGATCGTGAACGGCCGGCGCCTACCTCCAACGCCAGTCTAGTCCAATCACAAAATCCAAGCACCTGATCTGCTTGCTCGGGGTGAAAGATCCATTACCGGCAACGCGGTGATTCCGATCCTTTCCCTAATAACCTTGAGCGTAATTCCCACCGTGACTGAGGAAGAGCATGGATACTCGTTTTCCCTTCGGTCCCCCAAGTCGTCGGAACGGGCGGTGATCGTGGAATACTATCATCGGGGCTATTCAGTTCTTGGAAGGGTTGCAGGCCTACAGAATCTCTTTCCACACTGGACTGGAGACACTTG
>JBKJZK010000364.1:0-11602 GCA_046715215.1 Nitrospiraceae bacterium | reverse complement strand
GTCTGGGTGACCACGGCCACAGCCTTCCGATCAATCCGGCGCTTGCGAAATTCGTTATACAGTGCCTTGAGGAACATGTAGCCGATGCCTCCCTGCAAGTCGGCACCGGCATAATCCATGGGCACAGGAGGCACTTCATGAAGTGACAGTTCCGACCGTCGCAGGACGAAGCCCATCTGTGGGCCGTTTCCGTGCGTCACCACCACATTCCAACCGGCATCGATCATGTCGGCGATATAGTGAGCGGTAATCGCCGCTTCCTCACTCTGGTCTGGGATGGACTCATGCTGTTTGTCTCGGATCAACGAGTTGCCCCCCACCGCGACAACGGCGAGTTTATTGGCGGCTGTCATCGGCAACATCCTCCGCGTTCACTGACTGCCGCGCATGGCGCTTGCCAGCGCAGACACCGCCTGCGTGAAACAGGCCAGGGGCGCGCGTGTGATACCGGCCCCGATCTGTCCGACTCCGGCCTCGCGGTGGGCAATCCCCGTATTAATAATGGGTTGAATGCCTGTATCGACGACCTTACGAACGTCAATGCCCGCCGGCGAGCCGGCAAAGTTCATCGCCGGCAACGTGAACGCACCATTCCGGCCCAACGTGATATGGGTCATCGCCGTCGTATTGTCGATCGCATCCTGCGGCGTGCCGCCGACGAACTTGATGATCGCCGGGGAGGCGGCCATCGCGAAGCCGCCCAGACCCGCTGTCTCGGTGATCGCGCTGTCCCCCAGATCGGGCGCCGCGTCTGCCGTGGTGTAGCCGGGGAAAAATAGTCCGTCGACCACCGGCGCCGGCGTGGTAAACCACTGATCCCCCGTGCCGCTGACACGGATGCCGAACTCGACGCCATTACGGGCCATGGTCGTGACCATACTGCTCCCTGGAACGCCGTGGGCGGCATCGAGCATGGCCTTACAGGCGGTCATGGAGAGATTGAGAAAGAAGTGGTCGTTGCCGGCGATGAAGTCGACGGCGGCAGCGATATCGGCCGAGGGCGTATCCGTCTTCAGCAAAGCCGAAATCAATCGTTTCAAAAACAGGGACGACGCCGCGACGTTGCGGTTGTGCACCTCGTCGCCCATGTGCAGCGCCTGCGCCATCAATGTTTTGAGATCCAGTTCGCCGAGAGTCTCCACTCCTGCCCGCAACGTCGGTCCGAGCACCTGTCCTATCCATTTGAGGCGGTCGATCACATCGGGACTGTTGGCGCCGAACCGGAGCACTCGGCCGATTCCCTCGTTGAAGTTACTGAAGGCCTGATTCCCATGGGTGGCATCGACAACCATCCACACGGGCATGGACGGGCTAATGGCGCCAGCCATCGGGCCGACGGCGGCATGATGGTGACAGGGTTCAAAGACAACCTCACCACCGGAAGCCAGGGCCCACGCGCCAGCGGTATTCTTCGCCCATCCTTCATAGAGGATTGCGCCGATGATGGCGCCCTGCATGGGACCGCACATGTTTTCCCAGGCGATGGGAGGACCTCCGTGCAGGATCATGCGCTCCGCCATGTTGGGGAGGACCTTGCCGGCAATCCCGATACCCCGAAGGACCGGCTGGGCTGATAGGTACGCATCAAAGGCCTTTTGGTTGGCCTCTTCGACGGCGGGCAGGTTCACGAGCTGAGCTAATTCACGACACACGGTCTGATGCCCCTGCGCAGGCGGGACCCACTCTATCTGTAGAGCCGTCCCGCCAGCCCTGGCAACGGATTCGGCAAATGACGACAGGCCGACGTTCAACACTTGTAGTTTCTCCTGAAACAAGGCCTGCATCACGGCATTCCCCCAACCGTGGTCGGCCCTAACACAACGGTGGCCGCCAAGCGGACTCCATGGGCGTTACTTTCGGCCAAGGTCACCCCTGCGTCTCGCAAGGCAGCTTCCTGTTTAGACAGATCTTGCGGGTCCAATGACGTGCCGCAGACAAAGCCGACAACGACGAGATGTCTGCCGGCCTTGTCCGCCAAAGCTTTGGCTTTTTGAATCACCGGCGCCATTTCGCTCGCCGGATCTGGATGAGAGCCATATCCGAGTACTACATCCAACAGAATCACAGCCACCTCGGGATCTCCGGCTTCTTTGAGAATGCGTTCATTGCGCAGTCGGTGATCGATCATGGGATGGGGACGCCCCCGGGTGAAGAGATCGTCGCCCAGATCAATGACCGTATGCCCACGGCTGGTCCAGACGTCGTCCAGGCGGTCTTCGGGATCCACCGGAGTGTTTGAATAGACCTGTCGCAAGTTTTTCTTCAGTAGAAGCGAGGCTTCGTAGCAAAACGTCCCCCCACTGTAAAGACCGCGAAGGTATTGCTGCCCGGGGACCAGCTTGGGGACCATCGCAAAAGGCGGGCGCTCCGGCCTGCCCTCTTCGGGCCGCCTGCCGTCGGCAAGTGCCACCGCTGCAGCCGCCGCATCCTCTAGTGTCATGGCCGCGAATACATTCGGACGCCTGATACCCTCCGGGTCCGCGCCGAGAAAATTCACCACCACCGGCTTCCCGGCACCACCCGCAACATCCAGAACGCGTTCGGCAACCTCCGGCGACGGAGGCTTGGAAATCAGAACAATGACCGAGGTGGACTGATCGGCGGCCAATGCCTTCAGCCCCTGGAGCATGGAAATACCCCCCACATCTCTGTGCATGTCATGACCGCCGGTTCCGATCGCCTGAGAAATACCCTTGCCCCATCGGTCGATAAGGCAGGTGACCTGCTGAAGACCGGTGCCCGACGCAGCGACGACGCCGATCTGCCCGCGCCTCACGACGTTGGCAAAGGCGAGCGGAATGCCATTGATGATGGCGGTCCCGCAATCAGGTCCCATGACGATGAGATCGTGATCCTGAGCGAAGCGTTTCAGCGCAATCTCATCGTTCAACTCGACATTGTCGCTGAACAGCATCACGTTGAGGCCAAGACGCAAGGCCTTGAACGCCTCAGCAGCGGCGTATTCTCCGGGCGTGGAGATCAATGCCAGATTGGCGCCAACCATGTTTCCGAGCCCCATTTCTATACTGCGGGGGGCCATGGCAGATGACTGCCCGTTTCCGGACATTGGAGGCGGGTTTTGGTTCAAGGCCGACTCGGCTGCAGCCATGGCAGCAGCAAGGGCGTCGTCGTCTCCCTGAAGCGCGATGAGCAGGTCGTTGGCGCCGGCTTCAATAATCTCTCCGAGCAAGCCGGCTTCTTTGAGCAAACTAATGTTGTTTGAAGAGGCCATGATCGCCGAGGCTTGTTCCACGCCTGGCAACTTGGCAAACGTGGAGGAGAGTTGCATCAGCGAGACCGAATCACGGTAGAAATTGCGGAGAATTTTAGTCGCCCGCGCCATGCTCAAGGCCCCCCATTGACGCCTTCGCCTTGGCCGGTTCGTGGCGTTGAACGTCAGGTGTTGGGAACTTCCCCGTCGGTGGCTTATCTGGCGAACATCAATTACTACAGCGTGGTGTTTCGTCTGGGATGACTGCACCACCGCCCGATTCTTAGCTTGCGAGTTCGGAAGTCGTGCTGTTTATTTCTCGAACGCGAACTTGAACACCAAATTGTATACCAAGTCAAGAGCAAAGTACGGGCTGAATCATTTAAGGTAGTCGGCTCGCTTCTTGGCAGTCCCTTCCCACCAGCGGTTTACAACTGCGGATCGGTGCCTCGCCGCTCGTAACTTTGGGCTTTCTCGTTCTGGCTGAGATCTGCCTGACAGTGATGTGGAATGAAGAGAGTTCTCGGTAAGAGCTGAGGTCGGCTGAAATAAGTTAATGACGGCGCCGCCCAGGCGATACAGCCAAGCAACAGCCCCAGGACGCCATCGGTCCCTGAAGTGTTGCCCACCTGCAGGGCGGTCCGTGCCGCTTCTCGGACGCTGTCCATGCTTTTCGCTCGCCCAACGCGTTGCGCCAGAGTCGCAATCGGCTCGGAAACATTGCCGTAGACCGCGGATTTAATGTAGGTGCAGCTGATCGCATTGGTGCCTGCTGCAGCCTGAGACAGCCAGGCACCCAGCGATGACATGAACCTCAACCGGGATGAATCACTGCCCGCCGCGCTCCACAATCCAGCCAGATACCCCACGATGAAATCATCTCCCGAAGGCGTCAAGCCGGGCCCCAGCCCGATCAAAGGTCTGACAGCGGTGATGGCGGCGTCGACCTGAAAGGTGCGTGTCGCATCTATCAGGGCCGAAACGGTTTGAACCGCCCGTTCGACAAGTGCCATTATCCAGGGCGATGTCACGGGATTCTGTCTTGGCGCAGGAATGGCCGCGATCATTGCGGATAGTCCATTCCCTCGCCGATGTTTCTCCAGTTCCAGCCAGGCGACCGCCCAGGCTTGAGCCGTGTCGCGCTGACGTAGATCGACCCGCAATCCCTTGAGATCGATGTGCCAGAGGCTTGCGGTTCGCAGATCAACGGACAGCTCGGACCCGCTGATTCGGAGAATCCCCCCGCGACAAGCGAACGATTGCCCCACCCGGAGCTGGTCCAGAAACGTGAACGTGGGGGGAGTCCCCAAGCGGATCCCTTGGGAGAGGTTTCCTTTCTCTGATGACACAAGGGTGAGGACTGCATCGCTTTCAAGACTGACATTGCAAGCGTGGTGGAAAATACTGTGAATAACCCCGCTGAAGCACATGGTCGGCGCCTCAACGCCGGCCGAGAGCGAATTGAGGCGCATTGGGCACACTCCCATCGCCAGGCGACTTTACGCCATGCTTGCCATGACATTGATTAGGTAATAACGAGCAGTGAGGAGGCACGCAGTTGAGAGGTTCCCCAGGCCGCAAGGATGACGGCGGAGCGTGGAACTTCCTAGAATGAGTAGGCTCTGGCCAGGGCATCTTTGATCGCTGTATGTACGTTGTTCCGGCCCTCGTCGATATTCCGTTGCATGGCCTTGCGCGCACCCGATATATCCTTGGCTGCGATGCGTTTAAGGATTTCCAGGTGTTGGTGGCATGTGCGTTCGGCCCGGTGTGCCTTGCCGAAATCTATCATACGAAAAAGCAGCAACCGCTCGTTGATCGCGCGCAGTTGCCGTAAGAGAGACTTGTTTCCTGCTGCATGGGCGAGCGTTTCGTGAAACAGTGTGTCCAACCGGGCGAGTTCCTCATCCTTCTTAGAAGATCCCTTCAGCAGACAAGTCCATGTCTGCTTGAGCGCCTCTATATCATCCTTCTTCGGGGTGCCCCGCTTCGCCAAGCATTCGACAACAAACAGCTCCAGGGCCAAGCGAACCTCATAGAGCTCTTCAATCTCGCGAAGGTTGTACTGCTTTACCGCGTAGCCTCGATTGGGCATCTTTTTGAGGAACCCATCCGTCGCCAGCGTCCGGAGGGCCTCCCGCACCGGACTGCGGCTGACGCCGAATTTCTGGCAGAGATCTGCTTCGGTAAGCCGGTGTTCTGGCGGATATTGCCAATGAATGATCCGCTCTTTGAGTGTCGCCACGATTGACGCACTGAAATTTGAGAATTGTTTTCCACCCATCCGATCCACCTTATCAAGCATGTCTGCAGTTCATCCGAATCACGTTAATACCTCTTCTGTGTCAGACTCCTCGCGACCGCTGTTTAAGGATAATCCAACCTGCATGGCTACTAAAGTCGCGCCATGGGCAGGTTGCCAAATCCGTAACATGACTCATTGGAATGAGTAGGATTGTATACAATCTAGAGTACTCTGTCTAACGCGTCTCTACATGGGGCGATCGTGGCCCTGATCCACTCCACGGACGCATTCCAGACGAACTCCTGAAGGTGTCGTTATTTTGGTGTGCCAGGTATCTACGTTTTAAAGACGAACCTGTCAGCAAAGAGAAGGACGAAATGGGTGTATTTCAGGAAGGAACCCGCCGCGCGTGGACGAAGCGATCAGACTTTGACTTAGCTCAAGTAATAGATACGATATGGCCACGATGCGCGTACCTTGAAAGCAGCACCATGACGGGGTCCCCCTTTAACCTTCCTACCTTGGTTGATCCGCAGAAACCCCCACGTGTCTTTTTCGAAACTCCTGAACACCTGAACATTTATACCTATACCACAGGCCCGAAATGGTCGGACCATTGCCGGGCAAAGAATGGACCGGCGAGGCGCAGGTGCCTTGCCTCCCCGACAGACAACGGCGAAAACGTTCTGGCACGGCGGAGATTCTCCTCGAGTTCCTGGTGGGTCGCCATGCCGATAACGGCACAGCTCACCTGTGGCTGGCTTAAGGCATAGCGGAACGCCATGTCGCGATATTCGGCCGGCATTTGGGAATGGCTCACAGTTGAGGGTGCAGGATGCTTGGCGCCGCCGAAGACCTTCATTGCGATTAATCCGATGTTGGCTCGCGCAGCAGCCGACCATACGTGCTCTTCAAAATTGTACGTATGGCGATCGACAAAATTCACCGCGTTCAGCAACACGTCGATGTCGAAATGGCGCACAGCGAAAAGAAATCGCGACGGTCGATTATGCCCGGACAACCCCACGAATCGCGTCAGGCCGAGCGCTTTGGCTTTCATCAGCGCGGCATATGTGCCCGACTTGCTAAAGACCGTCCGCGGATCCATTTTGTCATCGCCGACACTGTGCACAAAGACCAAATCGGCATAATCCGTTCCAAGTTCCCTCAGGCTACGTTCCAGCAATCGTAATGCTCGCTCTCCGTCCGGTTCAAAACACTTTGTCACCAAAAAAATTTGACGACGAACGTGCTTGAGAACATGGCTCAACTGGATTTGAGCCTGTCCATACCCGGCGAATTCAGGTGCGGTATCAAAATAGGTAATCCCTTCAAGATAGGCCGTTTCATAGAGCTGAACGGCCTGTTGCATGCTCAGACGAAGGCCGGTAGCAGCGGTCCCGAATCCCAGAATTGGCAGTTCGACACCCGTCTTGCCGAGTACGCGCTTGGGCATGAGCGCCATGTGGTTTTGAACATATCTGGCCGGCTGTCTAAGCCATTCGACTGCCATCTGGAAAACATAAATGTTCGGACACTTTGCGGATACTCGGAAGCCCCCTAGAACCAAGAGGCTACGGCCCCAACGACAGCGATTTTGGTCTCGACAATTTAACCCGCATTATTCGTAAAAGTTCGTTACGAGGCGAGAGGGAAGACATGCCCCCTGGTCACCCCCTAGCCTTTAGCCCCGTACCTCTCGCCTGAACATCGTCGATTGCAGCAGACGCGTTCATGAAGAGCAGGTTAAGATGGAGTTCCGAGGTGCATGGTTGGCAGCTTCACGCCTGGCGCTGGAGTCCGGAACTTGCGAATATTCTGCGCTGATCCCAGACAAATACGATTGCTGCAGTAAAAAGGCCCGGCACCTTTCGGAGTCGAGCCTTTTTCTTCAGATCCCGCAATGCTTCTACTGCACGTTCACTACGTTTCCGCAGTGCCTTTGCAGTATTTCCACCGCGTAGTCTAAAGTATCTTCACTGTACTGCATCCCCGGAACCGTGAGTACGCGGAATAGGCCCAGTATTTTTTAGAAGGAACCCTGGCTTTTGACCTCGCCGGATGAAGCCGATCTTCACGAAGTATGTAGACGCTTTGCAGGGGGCGACCGGATGAGAATGACACGTCGTCTTATGGAGGAGCGTATCGTAGTCGAGTGTCGATCTGAATTTTATATCCGCGG
This sequence comes from Nitrospiraceae bacterium, assembly GCA_046715215.1. Classification (GTDB taxonomy): domain Bacteria; phylum Nitrospirota; class Nitrospiria; order Nitrospirales; family Nitrospiraceae; genus Palsa-1315. The sequence continues at coordinate 3,964 of JBKJZK010000364.1, read as the reverse complement.
GCACTATCGGTGGTTCGGGAAGGCACGAAGGGGTGCACCCCTTCGAAACTCCCGGCGGGGCGTTGCCCACCTCGCGGCTCGCGCGCCTGTCTCGCTTGGCGACTGCGCGATTTCGCGACGAACCTTATGAATAATGCGGGTTAAGGTGGGAGCGGCTTAGGGCCGCAAAACCGGTCCCGGGATTGACAACTACGAGATCAGGATGAGCGCCCTTGCCAGTTAGGGTATTTGTGTCCTCGGCATCCGGATTCTGGATCTTCACGATCTGCAGCGTGACAATCAGCGGTTTTCCCGCCAGCGGATGATTGAGATCGAGCACAGTCGTCTCAGGAAATATCCTCACGATCATGGCACTCCGGCCTTCGTCATCATCTACAATATCGCCTTCCCGCGCGTCGAGGGGCAAATCGGCTGTCTGGACAGTTTGAGTTTTGGTTTGATCGTAGGGGCCAAAACCTTCTTCCGCCGACAGATTAAAGGTTTTGGCCTCTCCCGATTGCATGCCTGCCATCCGCTGCTCGAGTGCGGGTGGGATACTATGCTGGCCCTGTACGAATTGCTCGGTAGCGCTGTAGGTCGTGGTGGGGTTATCGCGAAGCGTGATTTGATACCGCACCGTCACTTTCGCTCCGTCCCGCACCGCATCGTGGTCAATCTTCGCTAGAGTCGGAAATGACTGAACAGAATTCATGATAAACCCCGGCCCCAGGAGCAGGGCTGCGCCGATCGCACTCAAGAAGAGGATGAGTCGTGTAGGCATGCCGCGTCCTCCTTATCCTACGTCCTTTTTAGGTTCGACGCCCAGCATCAGTCTTTTGGGAGAGATCAACCGCCTCGACCGTACTCCCGACAAATGTCGTTCCGGCATCTGCAGGGGTCGCCTGCAGCCCCACCGCGAACACTGCTGCGATGAATATCATCATGATGCTGGGATGCGTCATGTCGATACCCTCCTGGGCCGGAAATTGGAATCGGCAATCTTGCACTATGAAGAATTGAATGAACGCAAATGGCTTGCCACCGATTTGCTCGGAGGCCATCGTGAACATCCCCAAAGCTGTCGAGACCTTAGGCTGATTTTAGAAGCGGGGTTCGCCCTGTCATGCGAAACATTTCGTCCGTCGACGGACATTCTGTCCACCGCTATAGTCTGTATCAGTCGATGCAAGGGGTTTGCCGAGTAAGGATTGGAAGGCAAAGAAGTGTCGAGGATGACGGCCGGTGAGATATAACAAATGCGAGCGCTTCGCGATTACGAATGAGGCCTGAGATTTTTTTCAAATCCGGGAAGGATCGACTTGAAGAAGGCATTTTTAACCAGGTTGATGACGGTCTGCCACGTGCTCGTCTCGGGGTTCTCCAGAGCGCCTGATATGTCCGTCCTGGTTGCGACTTCCTCCCGTGGGTTGTTTTCAAGCAGCTTGGCTATGCCCCCCACCAGACCTTCGTAGAGCTGGTGAAACAGGCTTTTCTCTTTATCCTGCCGCGCATCATACACTTTCAAGTCTTTGAAGAGCGGTTTGATGTAGCCTTCCACCTGGCCGTTCTTGACCCTCAGCTCGGAATACAGCGAAAACAACCCGGCGGTTACGTCAAAGTCGCCATATGCCCGCAGCAGGTCGTTCATCGCGCGCACCTGCGTCCGTTCGATCTTGATAGCCAGATCGAAGTCTGGAGATTTCTTCTCGGGGCGGAACGTCCCGCTAATCACGGTGTTGCCGGTACCCATGAATTTGCCCGTGAGCTTGACGGTGCCGCTGCCTTCGCTGAGATGATTGCTGATATTATCGAGATGGAGCTCTCCGTTGTTTAAAAACACGCGGTATGTGGACTCGGCCCCTCCGTTGACAAAGCCGAACTCGCTGTTTTTGATCTCACCGTGATCGATCCGAATGAGTGTGTCCGACTTGTTCTGGAGCTTCTTGGCGGTCTTCACGGCGGCTAGGCCCACCTGTGTTTCTTTGGCCTTCGTCTCGGGAGTGTGGACATAATCCACGCGAACATTCTCGATCGTCATCGTCTTTACGTGTGCCGCTGTCTCTCCTTCGGTGGTGTATTCCAGATGCCCGTCGGCCGAGAGCACCCCTCCGCGGAGCTGAAAATTGTAGCGCCCTGTGACGGGAAGAAAAGACTCAAGCGCGACGTGCTGCAAGGCCAGATCGGCATTGATTCCCGCATGTGGCTCCCCAAGGAAATTGGCATGACCCTTCATCTGAATCCTTCCTGAGCCAAAGATCGTGCCGTCAAGGCTAAGATCGGACGGGTACGCGTCATTGGAGGACCGGATGTTACGAATGTTCCCGGCGAGAAGGTTTAAATGGGTAAAATGCAGCGGTTTGGACGCGTCCTGATCCACATACGTGACATCGGCATCTTCGATTTTGAACTCATTTATCTTGATGGGATAAAACGAATAGACGGCATCTCGCCATCCCCTCTGGTGGATCGGAGCTTCGTCTTGAAGTTCCTTCTTCGCCTGCGGCAGGGTGACGTGGAGGGTCGGACGGCTGATTACGTAGTCGCTGACCAGCACTCCGGAGAAAATTTGGCTCCATTGAATGCTGAGGCCCCATCGGGGAATCTCGGCGACAGGAGGATCGGGATGTTCGATCTGAATCATGGTCAACTGTCGGATCTCGAGCGACAGTATCGGAGAGAGGGTCGCCTGGCCCACTGTAAACCGGTAACCCTCCACGTGCGCATTGAACCCACGCTCGATGAACGCGGGCAATTCTTTGTTGACAATGAACAGACCGGCGACGGCCAGCAGTATGAGGACACCAAGGGCCACCACCGACCATTTGAGGAACGCCGGCATGGGGCCGAAGGTTGCGGTGGACGGCCTTGCATCAATTGTCTCCGTCCCAACGCTCGCGCTTAGTTTATCTGTATGAACGCGCAATTCTTTCGTTCTCACGATCTACCCACGGTCTCTACCCTCCGCCCTGACCAGGCGACAAAGATACTGGGAAAGACCCTAAGAGCAAAAGAAGACAACAGTGAGTTCATCGCGACGGGCCGGTCCTGAACCCAGTCAGCCTCGTGGGTAGGTGAACGCGTTGAATGATATCTTGGGAAAGACCATGGGCCGAAGGCCCCCGCACCGTCGCATTGAGGTAGGCAGGAGAGGAGCAGGGGAGCAATATCTCCTTTGCTCTGCTGCCTACACCGTGCCTATACCGAGGTGGGCTGGAAAGGGGAGGATCGGTTGGCCGACCGCTCTCCATGGTTTTATCGAACTGACACGGCAGGAAAGATCCCTCAACCAGGTTATTTTCATTTCCCTGCTCACTTCATGCCTTCTGGCAGCTCGGCGTCGCCGTATTGTTTTGAAGTCGGCAAAAGGACGCCCTCCAGCATTCTCTACCCGCAGCACCCGCCTGCGAAGGCCTTCCGCTGTTGAGAAGCGCTCCAGCAGCGCTCACAGAGTTCCACGGTTGAATGGGTCATCCCATCGACGCAGGCGATTCGGCGTTGGACCACCGCTCCACAGTCAGAACAGGCGCCGAGGGGTGGTATATCCCTTCTACGCTCTTGGGTCAGCATGGGACACCACCTTTGTGTTCGGACGAGCGCATCGATTGCAAACGGCTGACATGAACTCCTGCCCGCCTTTGAGACTCACCAGATTCCGCCACAACCGAACCGGAAGCGGCTCCCCCTTGGTCCGAGACAACTCCCCTTGCATCTCGCGCAGCTGTCCGTTCAAGACATTCACTGTTCGTTCCAAGTCAACGAGCCGATCTATCTCAAAGGATCTTCCTGCTGTCAGCATCATGTCCTCCCTTCTTTAATTAAACGTACAATGCCGAATCACGCCGATGAGAATGCCTTCGATCTGAAACGTATCCGAAGGTTTCACGATAATCGGCTGCATCGCCGCGTTCGCAGGATGCAATTCAATGTGCGAGTCTTTCTTGAAATACGTCTTGATCGTCGCCTCATTATTCACCAGGGCCACGAC
>JBKJZK010000363.1:0-2201 GCA_046715215.1 Nitrospiraceae bacterium | reverse complement strand
GCGACCCCTGGTGGACCAAAAAGCACCTCGGTCCGCTGCGTTCTCCCTTTCGACGCATGGCAGGCCTTATCAAGTGGACCGACATAGGCCTCCACTTCGAGGATCTTACCCGCTAGCATGTGCCCATCAATCACTCGAACGAGATACTTGCCGATGAGTGATCTCGCAACCGTGACCGTTGGGCGATTGAAATAGGTACGTGGCAAAACTCTTCGTGTTGACGTCATATGGCTTAACTATATCGACCGCTCAAAACGATCTTCTTTCTCACCCTCCCAACCCTTGCGCGCCGAGACGCGCCTTGCCTCAGGCAAGGCCGCAGGCGAAGAAAGCACCGGAAGCGTAGGCATTCCCGCCCAACCCCGAGCTGCAAGAGCAGCTCTTTCCCGGTGGGGTCGTTGAGGAGTTTCGGAAGCCGAGAACGCTGCTGGTGGCCATTTTCAGCGGCTGCTAAAAGTACCACGCCACGCCGCCCATAAACGTCCGCGGATTCCCCGGCACGAAGTGAATGTCGTTGACCTGCGCCGCCTCGTTCCTACGTTGCGACTCAAATGAAAATATGGCCTGCTCCCACTTCGTGTTGAGAAGATTCTGAATGAACAAGAACGCCTCCAGACGTCCATGAGACAGCATGATCGGCAGTTGATAGCGCTCCGAAAGATCGAAGTCAATCCATGAGGGAGCTTTGACACTCCGGTCCTCTCTGAGTGGGCGTACACCGAGATAGGTCGCTTGCAGTTGCGAGGTCAAGCCTTCAGGCCAACGCATCAACACCGCGCCATATGCCGTAACTTCAGGGGCTAATGGAATCGCTTCGCCGTTGCGAAATTCGGCCTTCGTCCATGTCACGCTGCCGTTCAAATATATCGGGCCCCAGACTTGTCCACGTGCGGCCACTTCCACGCCCTCTCGTCTGCTTGCGCCGCGAATTTCCGTCGACCCTGCGTCTCCCACGAAAAGAAGTTCTGACTTGAGATCCAATCGCCAAAGCGTGGCAATCAACTCCACGCCCTCTGGCCCCCAGGGTTTCGACCGCACACCGACCTCATAGCTCTTGGCTCGCGCAAGCGGTGAGGACCCCGGTGCGACTGCCGAGCGTGCGTCGTTGCTGTGATAGCCCTCGCCATAGTTCGCAAAGAATTCTGTGCTAGCCCAGGGACCCAGGATGAGATTCATTTTCGGGAGGACGATGCCGGAACTTGTCCGGCCGGCTGGTTGTTCTACACAGGTCGAGCAGCGATTACGCACATCGAAGGCAAACGTTTCAGCGCGCACGCCGCCGGCCAGCCGCATCCACGACATCGGCTGCAGCTCCGCCTTCACGAACGGCGCATAGGACGCCTCAAGAATATCGCTGTCGGAAGTGGTCCCAGTCGGCATCCTCATCGTTTGGGTCCCCAACCGAGCGTGGATATTGTCCACTCTGGTTTGAAACCCGACCGTCCCAATGCTCGGCACGCCCAGCACTTCACCCTGCTGCTTGTATCCCAGATCGCCGCCGTACATGACGCGGCGATCGGATTGCTGAATACCGTCGCCATTGACGGGATCGTTGAGAAGGAACGTAAAATTCGTGAACAGGTCAAGCCGATAATACTGCCCGTACGCGTTGGCAAAAAACTGACCGCCCGAGGTGGTGTCATAATGGTAGTTTAGCTTGGCAGTGCTGCGGAGCGTTCTGCCTCCTTCTGAAGGATCGATGGCGCCGAACCGATCGAGCGTGCCGTCAGTGACTGCGCGAAAGGGAATCTCACCCGAAGCGTTCCACTGCGCCTTGTGAAAGGTGGCTGTGAGACTAACTTCATCGCGGCCTGAAAGATTGGTCGTCATCTTGCCCAATAGATTGGTCCGAAAATAGCGATTGTCGTTTTGGAACGGCCCGTTCGTGTAATAGCCTTCGGCGGCAAACAATGTACGCACCCTATCCTTGGTTGGAGAGAACATGAGCATATGTCGCTGCGCATCGTACTGTCCTCCGGCCGCCTGGACGACCCCTTCTTGCACCACCTGTCGCGTCTTGAAATTGACCGCCCCGGCCGTAGCAAAATCGCCGAACTCCGGAAGGTACGCCCCCTTGTGAACATCAAGTCCTTCGATTGTTTCGGGAATAATAAAATTCAGGTCGGAGTATCCTTGGCCGTGGGCGTGGGTTCGTAAGTTGATCGGCATTCCATCGGAGTAAAAGGCCACATCGGTACCGT
>JBKJZK010000362.1:0-5585 GCA_046715215.1 Nitrospiraceae bacterium | reverse complement strand
CCCAACAAGCAGACCTTCGGCTTCTTCAATCAGAACCTCGTCATGGAATACTCGCATGAGCAGGCCGTGGCTGATGGCGTCAACGTCAACTACGACGTGTACCGCATCCGCACCGCCATCACTCAGGCGGGCTCGACGGTCGATGCCGGGTACAGCGTGCAGGTGATGAATCGTGAAACGCGCGCAAAACGTTGGGAGAGGCTTGACGACGACTTCGCCTACGATCCCGACCAGCTCGACCGCGACGTGGTCGCCCCGGACCAGATCCGCACCATCATCAAAGCCTTCAAGGACAAGCTTTTTACCGACATCTTTCCCAGCCGCACCGAGGTGCCCAAGACCCTCATCTTCGCCAAGGACGACGCCCACGCAGAGAACATCGTCGAAATCCTCCGCGAGGAGTTCGGCAAGGGCAACGAATTCGCTCAGAAGATCACCTATCGCACCACCGGGGTAGATCCCAAAACCCTTATCAAGACCTTTCGCAACAGTTACCACCCTCGCATCGCCGTCACGGTGGATATGATTGCCACCGGCACCGACATCAAGCCTGTCGAGATCGTCGTGTTCATGCGCGCGGTCAAATCCCGCACCTTCTTCGAACAGATGAAGGGCCGGGGCGTCCGCGTCATCAAGCCGGATGATCTCAAGGCCGTCACACCCGACGCCACAAGCAAAGACCACTTCGTCATCGTCGATACCGTCGGCGTCTGCGAGCAAGACAAGACCGACGCGCGACCGATGGAAAAGAAACCCAGCGTCGCCTTCGACAAGCTGCTTCAAGCCGTCGCATTGGGGAACACGGAAGAAGACGTGCTCACCAGCATCGCCGGACGGCTCGCCCGCATGGAGCACCGGATTACCAAGGAAGATGACCAGGCCATCAGCCAAGCCAGCGGCGGCCTCACGCTCAAAGACCTCAGTCGTCGATTGGTGGAAGCCGTAAACCCGGATCGTCACACTGAACGGGCCAAGCTCGACGCAGGACTCCCGGCGGACTCCACAAATCCCATAAGCGAACACGCGATAACAGCGGCGGCGAATAAGCTCATCAAAGACGCTGTCACACCGCTCCACGATCCGAAGCTGCGCGAGATCCTGATCGAGATCAAAAAGAAGAACGAACTGACTATCGATCACTTCAGCCAGGACCAAGTTATCGAGGCAGCCTTCAGCGCCGACGCCTTAGTCCGCGCCCGCACCATCGTGCAGTCCTTCGAACAGTTCATTAAGCAGCACAAAGACGAGATCATCGCCCTGCAGGTTCTCTACAGCAAGCCCTACAAACAGCGGCTCAAGTTCGAGGACATCAAGGACCTCGCCAACGCCATCGAAAAGCCGCCCTATCTCTGGAACGAATCGCAACTCTGGCAGGCCTACGCCGCGCTGGAGAAGTCGAAAGTCAAAGGCGCGAGCAGCAAGCGCATCCTCACAGATCTTGTGTCCCTCTTTCGTTTCGCCACGCATCAGGACACCGAGCTGGTGCCATTTCCTGAGAAGGTCAACGCCAACTTCAAGGCTTGGCTAGGGGAGCAAGAGAGCCGTGGGAAGGAGTTCACGGATGAGCAACGCCATTGGCTGGAGATGATCCGCGACCATGTTGCAGCGAACCTTTTGGTTGAACCGGACGACTTCGAATACGCGCCGTTTGCTCAAGAAGGTGGGCTCGGGAAAGTGCATCAGCTCTTCGGGACAGAGCTGAACAGGCTCATTGAAGAACTGAACGGGGCGTTGGCAGCGTGAGAGTGGAACACCCATGATAGTCAGCGAGAAAGTTGAGAAAGTCATTCGACCTCTCAATGAGTTGTCGGCAGGATGGCAAAAGGCCACTCTTGCCGAGGTCGCTGAAATTATCATGGGACAATCGCCGTCTTCGCAATATTACAACTCTGGCGGTGAAGGTCTACCCTTCTTCCAGGGTAAGGCAGAGTTTGGTGAGCTTTATCCAAAGCCGGTAAAGTGGTGTAGCAAGCCGAACAAAGTTGCACAAAAAGACGATATCTTGATGACAGTGCGTGCTCCGGTTGGCCCCACCAATCTAGCTATCACCGAATGTTGCATTGGTCGTGGGCTGGCTGCAATCCGGCCACGCAATGGTGTTTCGAGTAGATACGTCTTGTATTACTTGCGCAGTATTGAGTCAGGCATCGACGCGCTAGGTGCAGGTACAACGTTCAAGGCCATATCTGGCGGGATACTTCGTTCGATCCCAATTCCAATCGCTCCGGCAGCACAGCAGGATCGCATCGTCGCGGAAATTGAAAAGCAATTCTCCCGCCTCGATGAAGCCGTTGCCAATCTCAAGCGCGTCAAAGCCAACCTCAAACGCTACAAAGCCGCCGTCCTCAAAGCCGCCGTCGAAGGGAAACTGACCGAAGACTGGCGCGAGCAGCATCCCAACGTCGAACCAGCCAGCAAACTCCTCGAACGCATCCTCAGCGAACGGCGCGCGAAGTGGAGCGGGAGAACAGGATCCAGCGCACAGACTCAGCCGGACATCAGCAGCCTCCCTGAATTGCCAAACGGATGGGTGTGGGTGCGGCTAGATACCATTGCTGCTCTCAAAGGTGGGATCACAGTTGATAAGAGCAGAAAATCCTCGACTGCGAGACCGGTCCCATATTTGCGAGTTGCCAATGTCCAGAGAGGGTATTTGGATCTTTCTGAGGTAAAGGAAATTGAAGCGCCGGATGCAGATATCAAAGATCTGTGTCTTATCCCAGGCGATATCTTATTCAATGAAGGTGGTGATAGAGACAAGCTCGGTAGAGGGTGGCTTTGGGAGGGCCAACTTCCGGAGTGCATCCACCAGAACCATGTCTTTCGTGCACGATTGTATTTAGCTGAAGTATCACCGAAGCTTGTTTCATGGTGGGGCAACACTTTCGGTCAAGCTTACTTTCTACGAGAGGGCAAGCAGACAACCAATCTCGCATCGCTTAACCTAACAAAGCTCAGTGCTTTTCCCATACCGCTACCTTCTCCCGCTGAACAACAGCAAATCACCGCTGAAGTCGAGCGCCGCCTGTCCGTCATCGAAGAACTTGAAGCCGCCGTCCAAGCCAACCTCACCCGCGCCGACCGCCTGCGGCAGGCCATTTTGAGTCAAGCTTTCTCTGGCCGGTTGCTCGGGCAAGATACAAAGCATATTCAAGACATCCCGCCAACATTCTCCATAGCCGCTGAAAGCCAAGCGAGCTATGGAAGGACCACCCTGCCGGACGGTGAGCCAGGATGAGCATGATTCCTACCTTCACGGAAACCCACGCGACGGTCTTGCGGACCTTTTTGTCGGCGCCCCAACGCGCGAAGGGCACCATGACTTATCCGCAACTTGCGGGATTTTTGTTTAGCATGGCGAACGCGCCGGAATTGATTCCCCCGTCAGAGTGGCTGCCGATCGTCTTCAATGATCAGGATGCCAGGTACGCGACCCGAAGTGAGGCGGAGGAGGTCACCCAGGCCATGATGGCTCTCTACAACAACTGCGTCAGGGGACGAGTGAAAGGGAAGGTGTCTCTCCCTCCCGGGTGCGAGATCAGACCTCAGCCGCTGGATAACTTGGGCGATGATGCGCCGCTGAGCCAGTGGGCGCAGGGATTCTTGACGGGGCACACCTACCTTGACGATATCTGGAACGAATACGCCCCTGACGAATTCGATGAGGAACTGGGCTCAACGCTGATGGTGCTCACATTTTTTGCCTCTCCGACGCTTGCGGACGCCTATCACAAGGAGGGCAAGGGGAAGATAAGCCTGGAACACCTCGCTGAAACGGTGGTCATGATCTTCCCCGATGTGCTGATCGAGTATGCCCACATGGGGTGGTCTATCTTTCAGGCGCGGCGCGAAGCGGGTGATCTCGACCAAGAGACGTCGGATCGCCGGAACATTGGCCGAAACGACCCCTGTCCGTGCGGTAGCGGAAAAAAGTTCAAAAAGTGCTGCGGCGCTACCTGAAATGAGATCATTGCTCATCGTCCAAAAACTCTGGAATTTCTGGAATTACTGCAATGTCCTCCCTGCCTGCCGCGCTGTGCTTGGCGCAGGCAGGCGCGACGACCTGACTGCGTGCGACGCACAGGCAGACGGGATGAGTTATGGCCTTCCCATCGCGTTTGAACCCGTTTCGACCTATGGAGCCTCCACATGACGATTGTGGAAGCATCGCGGCATGCGGGACAGCAGAGACTGCTATTTTTACCTCACGCCATTCGCCAGATGTCGCGGCCTGAACGTATGATTACGCCGCAAGAGGTGGAAAGAGTTGTCATGATGGGTGAACTTGTGGAAGACTATCCCCAAGACAGCCGAGGCCACAGTTGCCTGCTTTTGGGGTTGGGCGATGCCGACAGAGCTATCCATGTGGTGTGCTCACCGAAGGCGGAATACTTGGCCGTGATTACCGCGTATCTCCCCGACACCACCCAATGGTCGCCCGACTATCGAAGGAGGCGCTAAGTATGGAATGTATCCATTGCAAAGGTCGGATGGTGAAAGGGACGGCTCCCTTCAGTCTGGACCGAAAAGGCTACCATGTGTCCTGGGATGCCGTGCCAGCCTGGGTTTGTACCCAGTGCGGCGAGCCCTACTTTGAGTCTCGAGAAGTCGAACTGATTCAGAAAGCTCTCACCGGCCTCGACCGGGAAAGTTCTGCGTTGGCTGCGGCCGGTCCGTCGGCGTCGAAGCTGTAACGGCAAAGAATACGATATGGCCGAAAAAGTGAAAGTCTGGTTTGACTCTGAAGGCGATTTTCTGGAAGTGCAGTTCAGCGACGCGCCAGGGCTCATGCGTCCAACGGCCTACGAGGCCGTCATGGAGCGCGTGGACGAGCACGGGCATCTGTTGGGATTCAGCGTCCTCGGTGTCAGCCGTTTCAAAAAGGACCACCCTTTGGAAGCTGAACTCATGACCGGAGCATGAGGCATGGGGGCTGGATCCACCTAACTGACGGTTCTATCCGACTTCCTCCCCAGTGCGGTCCTAACAACGTCTTCCCTGACGTCCGAACTATCTGAACATGAGTCCCTCAGCCATCGTTCAAAAACTCTGGAACTACTGTAACGTCCTCCGCGACGACGGGATGAGCTACGGCGACTACGTCGAGCAGTTGACGTATCTGCTGTTTCTGAAGATGGCGGACGAGCGCACGAAGGTCCCGTATAACCAGCCTAGCCAGATTCCCGACAAGTACAGTTGGCCCAGCCTGCTCAAGAAGGACGGCGACGACCTGTTCGACCACTACCGCCATCTCCTGGAAGAGCTCGGCAAAGGGAGGGCATGCTCGGCCTGATCTTCACGAAGGCCCAGAATAAGTTCCAGGACCCCGTCAAGCTGCGACGGCTGATTGTGGATCTCATCGACAAGGAGGACTGGTCCACGATGAGCGCCGATGTGAAAGGGGACGCCTACGAGGGCTTACTGGAAAAGAACGCGCAGGATACCAAGTCCGGCGCGGGCCAGTACTTCACCCCTCGGCCGCTGATCCAAGCGATGGTCGATGCTATCGCCCCGAAGCCAGCAGACACGATCTGCGATCCGGCCTGTGGAACCGGCGGATTTTTCCTGGCCGCACACGACTACAT
>JBKJZK010000361.1:0-4460 GCA_046715215.1 Nitrospiraceae bacterium | reverse complement strand
CGACACCCCTTTGACCAGGCCTGTGAGGGCGCTGGCTTGACCGACTTCCATTTCCATGATCTCCGGCATACCTTCGCCTCTTGGCTCATGATGCGGGGGGTTCCCCTCGCCACGGTGAGCAACCTCCTGGGGCATACTTCGCCCACGATGACCCTTCGCTATGCCCACCTTTCGCCCAAACACCTGACTTCAGCGGTTCGGGTGTTGGACCCCAGTTCGGACAGCTCACTTGACAGTTACTTGACAATTCAGTCCAAACAGGCCCCCGAAGGGGTGGGAGTCGGTGTGAAGAATGATGACGTGGAAACGCAGAAACGCCTTGATAGGAGCGGGGAAAGAGAGTTGGTGCCGAAGGCGGGATTTGAACCCGCACACCCTTGCGGGCGCTAGACCCTGAATCTAGTGCGTCTGCCAGTTTCGCCACTTCGGCACATCGAGGTGGAGGGCGGATTATCCTGAATTAGTGAGGTCCCCGTCAAGCGAGCGGCTTGCATTCTTGCGCTTCGCGTGAGGCCCACAGGCCAGCCGCCGCGATGTCGCGCCGATTGCCGCTGATCACGATCCGTTCGTGGACGAGCCCTGCGGCGCCAAGCAACGGGGCTGCCGCGATCCACGGCGCCTCATCAGCGATCAAGACATCAAACCGGACGCGACTGAACAGGGGATCGTTCAGTACTCGCGATGCCGTGGTGACCACGAGCCGCCGATTCTGAATGAAGGCCTGGCGATTTGTGTCTTCTTCGGCTGCGAGCAATTCCCGGATCTTTTTCGTCCCACCCAGCCGGACGATATCTTCTTTGAGTTCGTCAAACTCCGGCCGCATGTCTTTCGGCACAGCGGCTTCCGGTACGAGTTCATTGATGCGCGCCTTGGTAACATCGAGTTCCCTTCTCAGCTCGGCGCACTGACTCTCATGCAGCTCGAGGTATTGATGCAGAGATTCGACGTTTTTTCCGACGGCCTGCAGGCTGAGCCGTCGGAAGAGCGGGAGGTTCTCATACTCATCCAAAGTGGCATTCACGTCTTTGATCTTGGCCTGTAGGTCGCTGACCTGGGTTAATAATCGCCATTCCAGGAGGCGCACTTCATCGAGATCCTTTTGCTTCTGCCCCTTATACGCCAAAACAGGCGTCAGCTCTCGAAACCGCTCGTACTTGCGCCGGAGCGCGGCCTTATCTGCGCGCGACGTGGCATAAAACTGATGCATCTGCGCTTCGAATCCCAGCTCCTGAATCCCGATACCCTCGACCTGCTGGGCCAATGCCATTTCATAGCGAGTCACCCACGTCTTATACATGAGCCCCATGGCTTTCATGGCTCGCGCGATGGTTCCGACGAGTTCATCCGCCGCCTGATGATCAGGACAGACCACCAGGATGCGCTTATTTGCACGAATCAGTTCGATCGCCAGCACGGCCAATCGCTGCCTGCGCACGGAGAGCTCGTCCGCCAAGACGGTCGTGAGGATTGACGAGCCGCTGCCTGCCACGGAAAGTTCCTCCGCTCCCCTCGCCGCCTCGAGGAAGGGAGCCAAGCGGTCTGCCGAACCGAGTCGATAGGCGTCGGGCTGCGCGAGCATGTCGCGCAATCGATTGGCCGACGTGGTCAGAAGTCCGGCCCGATCGGGAACCACGGTCGCGTCGGCACAGGACTGTCCGATGGCATCGAATGTCTGCACGAGGACCACATTGCCTTGCCCGCCAAGCACGATGCCTTCGGTTGGCTCGATGTCATCAGGGGGAATAATCGAGAAAGGGGTGTCATGCTCGATGGACGAGCCGTGTGGGAGCGTCAGCTCATACAGATGAAGTGTGCCGATCGTTCGCACAAGTCGGCCTGCCACCTGAGTAATTGGCTGGTCAAGCGGCGTACTGCTCACCCGTTTCTGTTCGGCTTCAAGGCGGAGCGCCCATGTTTCGAGAAGGTCTCGCGCGGTCATAAAATTCTTAGCCCGCATTCTTCATGACGGTTCGTCGCGAAATCGCTGAGCCGCGTCGCGAGACCGGCGTGCGGAGCCGTGAGGACCCGATGCGTACTCGTGCAGTACGGGGAGGGCCCGCGGGGCGAGCACGCTGGCCGAAGGCTCGTCGTAGCAGCGGATCGGCGATTGTAGCAGAAGCGCTCATGAATAATGCGGGTTAGGAGGTTGTCCTCGTATAGCGGTCGCCATCATACGGTCGGCTTATTACACCTGTCCAGCCTGTCACAGGGGAATCTCCTGTTCACGATCGTCCTGCGATCCTGACCTAGGAAACATCTTCTGCACATTGACACATTGTAGATTGTGAATTGACTTTTTGCTCCCCCCCCAGTATCCTCTTTTCCTTTCCAACAGAAGGAGTTAGGGGAATGAAGGTCATTTTACAAGAAACGATGGACGGGGTCGGACATCTCGGTGATCTCCTTGATGTGAAAAATGGGTACGCACGGAACTTTCTGCTCCCACGCAAAAAAGCGGTGCTGGCCGACAGTCGCAGTATCAAGGCTTTTGAGCATATCAAGCGCGTCGCCGGCGAACGGGCGAAAAAAGAAAAACTAGAGATCGAAACCCATGCCAAGAGCATCTCTGCCGTGTCCCTCACGGTTCAGGCCCAGGTAGGCAAGGACGACAAGATGTTCGGCTCGATCACGGCCAAAGACATTGCAGAAAGATTGGCGGAACAGGGACTTACGGTGGATCGGCGCAAGATCCAGCTGGACCATCCGATCAAGGAACTCGGCACCTTCACCGTACCGATCAAGCTCCCACGGGACGTGACTGCAGCCGTAATGGTCCACGTCGTGAAGAAACAGGAGGCCGAAACGGCCCCGGCTGAGCCCTAAAGGGCTGCTGCAAAAATATTGCAGTAAATTTAAGGCTACAGGAACGACCCCGCTGGAGGCTCAAAAAGGTCGTGCAGCCAGGCCGCAGCGAGCGAAGTAGGCTGAGGTCAAGGTTGAGCGAAGAGCTGATTTGTTTCATCTCAGCCTGAGCCTTAACCTTTCATCGCGTAACGCTGGCGGACTTTTTCAGCATCCTGCTAAAGAGGGAACGAGTTGTCATGAACGATGCGGTCGGTTCTTTAGATGCACTCAAAGCCACAGACCCGGATGTCTATGCTGCGATTGTCGCCGAGGAAGAGCGGCAGCGTGACAGGCTGCTTCTGATCGCCTCGGAGAACTTCGCTAGTCTCGCCGTCCTGGCCGCTCAGGGCTCCATCATGACTAATAAGTATGCCGAAGGGTACCCGGGAAAGAGGTACTACGGCGGGTGTCAGAACGTAGACACCGTGGAGAGTCTCGCCATCCAGCGATGTAAACAGATTTTCGGCGCGGAGCACGTGAACGTGCAGCCGCACTCAGGGTCGCAAGCCAATATGGCGGCCTATCTGTCCGTGCTGAAACCCGGCGACACCATCCTGGGCATGGACCTCGCCCAAGGGGGGCACCTCACCCACGGTAGCAAGGTCAATTTTTCAGGGATCCTGTTCCGTGTGTTTTCCTATGGCGTAGACCGTGAGACCGAAACCATCAACTATGACGCGGTGCAGAAGCTGGCGGAGGAATGCCGGCCACGCATGCTCATCGTAGGCGCCAGTGCCTATGCGCGCACCTTCGATTTTCCACGATTCCAACAGATCGCCAAATCGGTCGACGCTTATCTGCTGGTCGACATCGCTCACATCGCCGGGTTGATCGCCGCAGGGCTCCATCCGAATCCTGTTCCCCATGCCGACTTTGTCACCACGACCACTCACAAGACCCTGCGCGGACCACGGGGTGGCGTCGTGATGTGCAAGGCTGAGCATGCCAAAGCGGTCGACAAACTTATCTTCCCTGGTATACAAGGCGGACCCTTAATGCATGTGATCGCGGCGAAAGCCGTCGCCTTCAAGGAAGCCCTCTCACCAGGTTTTACGCGGTACCAACAACAGGTTATTGCCAATGCGAAGGTGCTGGCCCAAGGGCTCCTCGACCGCGGGTACAAGATTGTGTCGGGCGGCACGGATACTCATCTCATGTTAATGAATCTGACCAACAAGGGCATTACAGGCAAAGAAGCGGACGCGGCCTTGGGCGCCGCCGGCATTATCGTGAACAAGAATGCCGTGCCCTACGACGAGAAGCCGCCGGCCGTCGCCAGTGGCATTCGACTGGGAACTCCCGTTGTTTCTACCCGTGGGATGCGGGAAGCCGAGATGAACGAGATTGTGGGCTTGATCGACCGGGTGCTGCAACATCGACAGGACCCCGCGATGCTCGAGGAAGTCCGCACTCAGGCCAAAGCGCTCTGCAGCCGTTTTCCGATCTTTCATCCCTACTAAACCGCGTCAGACGGGGCAGGATCACCGCTTGTGAAATGTCCGTTCTGCGATGAACTCGAAGACAAGGTCGTAGACTCGCGCATGGCGAAGGAAGGCGAGGTTATTCGTCGCCGACGCGAATGTCTCGGCTGCAAGCGTCGCTACACCACCTACGAA
>JBKJZK010000360.1:0-7356 GCA_046715215.1 Nitrospiraceae bacterium | reverse complement strand
CCGCACGCCCGCTGAGTTGATCTTCGACCTGGGGGTGGGTGACATCTTCAGCGTCCGCATCGCCGGCAACGTCACAAGCCGGAAGGTACTGGCCAGCGTGGAGTACGGGTGTGCCGTGGCCGGGGCGAAGTTGGTCCTGGTGATGGGGCATACGCGGTGCGGTGCCGTGACCGCGGCCGTCAATCTCATCGGCGACACCCGGACGGCCGCCGAGGCCACCGGCTGCCAGCACCTCGACCACATCGTAACCGACATACAGCAATCCACCGATCCGGTCACCTGCCGGGGTGCCGAGCAACTACCGGCAAGCGAGAAGCAATCGTTCTTCGATGCCGTGGCCCGCCGCAATGTGTCACGGGTTGTTGAACGACTGCGCAAACAGAGCCAGACGCTTGACGGCCTTGTCCGGGAGCGCCGGATCGCGATCGTTGGCGCAATGTACGATGTTGTCACGGGAGAGATCGAATTTCTAGCAGATGACGGAATGAATCACGTGTTGCCCCCGGAACCGGTTTGACCGTGCGAGTGAAGAGGTTGGGCGAGGTAGTTGGACCGCGGCGGATGTCGGTAGCAGGTTGGGGCCTTAGCATGCACTCTCGCCGGAGCGCTGAACCATGCGCTGCACCTCACCGGGGCTGTCATACGGGGGCGGTTCATACCAGGCCTAGGGATTACCCGAGTTGAAGAAGGTGTGTCCTCTGTTACGCTGCAGTTCATCTGACACTTGAATGTCCCACAAATGGAACGCAGACGACCGTATAAAGTGCGCGCCACGCTGACCTGTTGGATGCAGTTCTGGACGATAGGCCTATCGGCTGGCCTACTCAGTCTGGCACAGCCGAGGCCAGCGTGGAGGCTCTATCATTATTCATGAGTGCTTCTGTTGCAATCCCCAATGTTTGGACGAAAGGCACGGGGCCAGGGGCTCGGGGCTAGAGGCGAGCAGAAGGAATGTCTTTCCTCTCGCCTCGTGCCCCTTGCCTGACTTCTATGGGGTTTGACGACGACCGTCATGAATAGTGCGCCCTAGAAGACGTCACGAGTTATCGAGATTGAAAGGATCACCATGAAACATTGGCCCGGTAAACCGTACCCCCTTGGGGCGACCTGGGACGGCGAGGGAGTCAATTTCGCCTTGTTTTCCGAGAACGCAACGGCGGTGGATTTGTGTCTCTTCGGCGACTCCGATGGGGGCAAGGAATCGCACCGTATTCGGATCGAAGAGCGGACCCATCAAATCTGGCACGTCTACCTGCCTGAAGTGCGGCCGGGACAACATTATGGTTACCGGGTGCATGGCCCCTACGAACCGGAAGCCGGACATCGGTTCAATCCGGCCAAGTTGCTGATTGATCCCTACGCCAAAGCGATTTTCGGCACGATCGAGTGGTCGGAAGCCATGTTCGGCTATCGGATCGGCGATCCCTTGGCGGATCTTTCCCTCGACCATCGCGACAATGCCGGAAACATTCCCAAGTGCGTCGTCATCGATTCAGCCTTCAGCTGGGGCGACGACCATCTCTTGCGAACACCGTGGAACGAGACGATTATTTATGAAGTGCACGTGAAAGGGTTTACAGTAAACCACCCGGGTGTGCCGGACGACTTGCGAGGCACCTATGCCGGAATGGCAACTCCGGCCGCGATCGAACACCTCAAGAGCCTGGGCGTCACGGCTGTCGAATTGCTGCCGATCCATTACTTTGTCCGCGACAAGCATCTCTTGGATCACGGCCTCACGAACTATTGGGGCTACAACACCATTGGATTTTTTGCCCCCGCCGTTCGCTACGCGACGACTCCCATACGAGGCCGCGCCGTGCGCGAATTCAAGACGATGGTGAAAACGCTCCACAGCGCAGGCATCGAAGTGATCCTCGACGTTGTTTACAACCATACGGGTGAAGGCAATCATTTGGGGCCGACCCTCTCCTTCCGGGGTATCGACAATGCCGCGTACTACCGGCTCCTGGAGGAGGACTCCCGCCACTACATGGACTATACAGGCACCGGCAATACCCTGAATGTTCAGCATCCCCGGACGCTCCAACTCATCATGGATAGCCTGAGATATTGGGTCTTGGACATGCATGTTGATGGCTTCCGTTTCGATCTGGCCTCCACGCTGGCCCGTGAGCTACACGACGTGGATCGATTGAGCGCCTTCTTCGACATCATTTATCAGGATCCCATCCTCTCGCAGGTAAAACTTATCGCCGAGCCGTGGGATCTCGGTGAGGGGGGCTATCAGGTGGGCAACTTTCCCGGCGGCTGGACCGAGTGGAACGGCAAGTATCGGGACACCATCCGGCACTACTGGAAAGGCGATGGTGGGCAGGTCGGCGAGCTGGCCTACCGCCTGTCCGGCAGCAGCGATCTGTACGCATCGGGTGGCCGACGCCCCCATGCGAGCATTAACTTCGTCACCGCGCATGACGGATTCACGCTGCATGATCTCGTGACCTACGACAACAAGCACAACGAGATCAACGGCGAGAATAACCGCGACGGCACGGACGACAATATTAGTTGGAATTGCGGAGTGGAGGGACTGACGAATGATCCCGCGATTAACGAACTGCGTCAACGCCAACGGCGCAACATGCTGGCGATGCTGCTCCTGTCCCAGGGCGTGCCGATGATCCTTGGAGGAGATGAATTCGGCCGCACGCAGCAGGGAAACAACAACGCCTACAGCCAGGACAACGATATCAGTTGGCACGACTGGAACCTCACCAAATCGGATCAGGCGCTGTTCGAATTCACGAAGCAGCTCATTGCCTTCCGCCAACGGCATCCGGTCTTCCGGCGGCGACGGTTTTTCGATGGCCGGCATAACCACGGCGCCGAGGTGAAGGATATCTCGTGGTTTCGACCGGATGGGAAGGAGATGACGGAGGAAGATTGGACTCGAGGATACGTCCGCTGCTTAGGCATGCGACTCGCCGGCGACGCGCTCGAAGAAGTCGATGCCAGAGGAAATAGAATTGTGGACGACACGTTTCTCGTTCTGTTCAATGCTCATCATGAACCGATCTCGTGTACATTGCCCGCCCACAAACGGGGCGTGCGGTGGCAGATGGTGTTCGACACGGCTAGATCCCCTTTCTCAAAGAACGGCACGTCGCTCCTGAAAGCCGGTGGGTCATACGAGCTCGAATCCCGGTCCCTCGTGGTGCTGCGGCTGCGCGCGCAGGGTGAGCGTCGGCTTCGCGAGTCGTGATGTCACCTGGTATCATGCGATTCGGTCATCCAGCCATTGGCAGTTGGATCTCGACGCCCACCTAGTGACCTTCATCGGTCAGGTTTCGCGTATGGCCGTCCAAAGCCGGCACCGTCGCGTGCGACTCGTCGGACAGAAGCGCAAGCCCATCGCCATGCAGCCAAACGAGCGCAGTTATTTTGAAACCACATCGAGGGTGCGAATGGGCGACCGGGACTTCTATGTAATCGACGGAGTGAACGAACGCCCGGGACCCTGCATCTCGTTTTCAACCTGATGGGGTCCTTGGATCTTCTGCGGTGCTGGATCCTCACGATTTTCATTGGGCCGATCGGCATTGGCGTGGACTCCAGCTCGGGACATCTTGTCCCCCACGGACAAGATGTTCCTGCATCCACAATCTCCTTGCGTGACTACAACTTGTGATTAGCCCGTCAAGCAGTTGCATCCAACGAGTCCGCTTCTATGTCGATCTCCATACCCCATTATCTGACTCGCGGCGATGA
Source organism: Nitrospiraceae bacterium (assembly GCA_046715215.1). GTDB lineage: Bacteria > Nitrospirota > Nitrospiria > Nitrospirales > Nitrospiraceae > Palsa-1315. Next base: position 3,627 of record JBKJZK010000360.1, on the reverse strand, counting down.
AACCACATGTCTACTCATTGTAAATATTGAGAGTTATCCGATACAGAATTTTCGATCTGGATCTGATCCGGATCTGATGGGGAGGTCTGGGTCTTGCACTTTCTCATAACATTCACGTGTCGGGGCCGGGTGCAGCTGAAGAGCCCATTCGACAGTGGTGTTCAGAAAGAGAGGGGCAATGAGAGAGACGAATCACACTCAGTCAGTGAGGTTTTCCAATGTGCAGAGGGACCAGAGCATTGGAGGATTGCCAGTTCTGCGTGATCTGGAAGGTCCTATCTGTGCTCATTGCGGAGGCCTTCGTTACTCCCTCGTCTTTCGCGTGAGCGGAGGCGGCCGGAACGGAACACTTGCGGGGCGATGCAGTCGTTGCCGCAACCCCCGAGAGTTGGCAGCAGGCGAAATCGAAGGGGGATGCCATGCCTGAATTGAAGAACCATGGACAAGCACGACAGGAGAATAGAGCAGGAAGACAATCTCTGTCTCCACATGTAACGGACATGGTTGGAGGAGAAGGCGGACAGAACCTGACTCACCAGGGATAGTGGGCATATCATCAGGAGAAAAAGCCTATGCGGTGCCAGCGTTGTCAAGGCTGTATGATCAGCGATCATTTTATGGACCTTTTGAACGGCAGCGGCGAGATGGATTTCGAAGGGTGGCGTTGTCTGAACTGTGGAGACATCACCGACCCCGTCATTGTGCGCCATCACCAGTCGGCAGTGAGCGCGCTACTCTCATGTATTCCGGTTTGTGAAGAAGCAGCAGGAGTGCCGGGTCATACATTTCGCTGATTCTGCACTTCTTTTCTGTCGAAAAGACCGCACGGCCGAGCACCTGCGTCACGAACCACACATGATATGCCGTTCCCATACGCAGAAAAGATTCGGAGTACCGAACCGCTCAGCCAACATGCCGTTTCGTTTCGTCTCGTGCATGGAACTGCGTGAAGTGTTCGGCAAACGCGCCATAGACGAGCATCGCTTGCTTGAACTCATCGAGGAAGTTCCGGCCGACAGCAGCTATTACCACACCCATAGCTCTTTCTTGAGGCATGCCTATGGGGCCACGTGGATGTGGCGGTGTCACATTGATGTCTCGATTCCTCAGCACTCGGTCTGGCAGTGTCTGCGCCCGCTCGTGGTCCGATACGATGCCGCAGTCTTTTCACTGTCCAAGTTTTCGCAAAGGCTGCCTCTTCCACAATTTCTGGTCTACCCCTCTATCGATCCATTCAGTGAAAAGAATTGTGAGCTGGAGCCTGACGAGATCGACGACTTCATCCATAGAAGGAGGACGTGATGTCCAATGTGATTGTTGTTTCAAACCGTGAACCCTACGAGCATAACTCAGTCGACGGCAGTGTTGTCTGTCAGCATACGGATGGAGGCTTAGTGTCGGCTTTGGATCCAGTGTTGAAACGTATCGGCGGCACGTGGGTTGCGTGGGGTAGTGGAGACGCCGATCAGGAGGTGCCAGGCCAAGTCGATGGCCTTCTTGTGCCTCCTGATTCGCCGGCCTATCGATTGCGGCGAGTTTGGTTGGAGCCTGGAGTGGTCAGAAACGGTGGCCATGGCTATGCCAATCAAGTGCTGTGGCCGCTCTGTCACGTCACACTTGATCGAGTTTCGTACCGAAAAGCTTTCTGGGCCGGTTATAAGGCGCTCAACTGCCGCTTCGCCGAGACGGTGTTGGATGAATTAGGCAAGCGGCCGGCCGCCTTGTGGATCCATGATTACCACCTTGGCCTTTTACCCGCGCTGATCAAACAGAATTCACCCGATACCACCGTCTGCCATTTCTGGCACGTTCCCTGGCCGGGACCGGAGGTGTTCCGCATATTGCCGGAACGCCGAGAGTTGCTCGAAGGTCTTCTATCGGCCGATTGTCTCACCTTCCAGACTATGTCCTATGCGACGGCATTTGCAAATTGTGTGACGGAGTGCTTGGATGCCTCCGTCTCCATCGATCCGTCGAAGGCGGTTGTGCTTTACCGCGGTCATAAGACAAAACTGACAGCACGTGCGATCAGCGTGCACTTTAACCTATTCTCCGATCTCGCAAAGTCGAGGGAGATCGAAGCAATCATGGCTCGCGCCCGACGACGTCTGGGGGTTTCACGCGGGGTGCGGATTGGACTCGGTGTCGATCGTCTGGATTACACCAAGGGTTTGATGAAGCGTCTGTGGGCACTGAAGGATTTCTTCGACCGATACCCCGAGTACTGCGGGACGTTCACCTTTCTTCAGGTGGCCATCCCGACTCGAAACAATGTTGAAGCCTATCGCCAATATCGGGACCTCATCAGAAAGACCGTGACGGAAATCAATGAGCGGTTCGAGGTGCAGCCGGACGGAAAAAACAAGGGATGGAGGCCCATCGAGTACATCGAAGGACGCGTGACCATGCCCACACTCGTGGCGTACTACCGGATGGCCGACTTGACGCTTGTCAGTTCGGTGTACGACGGGATGAACCTCGTGGCCAAGGAATACGTGGCTTCGCAGGTCGATGAGGCCGGTGTACTTGTGGTGAGCCACCTGGCCGGCGCAGCGGAAGAACTATGCGAGGCGCTGATTGTGAATCCGTATGACCAGGAAGGAATGGCCGATTCGATCAAGCTGGCGCTGGAGATGCCTGAAACCGAACGACGAGAGCGGATGCGGCAGATGCGTCTTCATCTCAGCACGCATGATATTTATCACTGGGCCGAGAGTTGTTTGCGCGATGTTGATATTGAAGTCGGTCACTTACAGAGCGTGCCGGGATGAACCGGTCACTGCCAGCCAGGCTTGCGGCGATTCCAATGAAGGTGTTGATGCTGCTTCGGCAGAGTGGGGAAACCGACCTTGGTGGTGGTTCTTGTGTGACGCAGAGACGCGCCTTATCCCGTGCAGCGTGAGAAGCGGCTGGTTGCTCTGGTTTGTTTGGTTCAAACGACAAACGAGAGAACGGCTTTTTCAGCTCCTGCTAAGGCCGATCGGTGGAGAGTCGTTTGGAGAGGCGATGGGCAAGTCGGACCATGCCGGCCGAGCGATCGGCTGGATCGAGGAGCACATTCATGACATGCAGACGGCTGGAGTCGGCCAAGGCGGCGGCGAGTCCTTGCTCAAACTCTCCCTGGGTCGCAATCCGTGTGCCAACTCCGCCTCCGATCATGTCGCAGATTCGTTCATAGCACCACTCGTGGACGTCGTTGAAGGGGCCTTCGAGAATCTCCCGTTCAGTGGAGTAGCCTCGATTATTCAGCACGACGACAATCGGCGTTTGACGATATCGCACGGCGGTCGAGAGTTCCGTTCCCGTCATTTGAAACGCACCGTCGCCGACCAGCACGATCGGTCGGAGCGTGGGATCGGCAAACGAGGCGCCCACGGCTGCCGGGACGGCAAATCCCATCGAGGTGTAATAGGCTGGAGAGAGGAACTCGAAGCGCCGGTGGACATGGAGATCGGCTGCAGCAAAGAGCGATTCTCCGACGTCGGCGATCACGAGGGTGTGTTCATCCAACAGACTATCCAGGTGGCAGAAGAGTCCATTCAAGGTCACGGGGGCATTCGGCGCAATCGTGCTTTGTGCCACGGCGAGCGGTGCCGGCAGCGGGCGGGAAGGAAACGAAGGGAGGGG
>JBKJZK010000359.1:0-10535 GCA_046715215.1 Nitrospiraceae bacterium | reverse complement strand
GTACCTTTCTGCTTTCGCAAGGGGTCGATTTCGCCAGGAACGCGCTGCTCCTCGCGACGGACTTTCTCATCATGCTCTTCACGTTATTATTCGTGTTCCGCGACGGCCCTCATACGTACGACACTATCTTCCGGGCGATTCCCCTCGAGGACGGGCACAAGGCGAAGATCTTCGAGCGACTCAATACGACGATCAAGGCGGTCGTGAGGGGCACGCTCTTGACCGCTGTCGCCCAGGGTGCGACGGCCGGCGTGACTTACTATCTCTTGGGCGTGCCCTTTTCGGTATTTCTGGGCGCCTTGTCCGGACTGCTTTCTCTGCTCCCCGTCGGCGGTACGGCGATTGTTTGGGTCCCGGTCGCCCTGTACCTGTTGCTCAGCGGTGCAGTGGCCAAAGGCGTTATCCTCATTGGAGTCGGGGCAGCCCTGATCGGTCTGATGGACAACCTGCTGCAGCCCCTTCTCGTCGGCGGACACGCTCGCCTCCCTGTGCTTCCCTTGTTCTTAGCATCGTTCGGTGGCCTCGCCTACTTCGGATTTCTCGGCCTCTTTCTCGGCCCTATCCTTCTCGCCGTCGTCCTCGAAACGTTTGTGATCTACCAGGAAGAATACCAGCAACAAGACAGCAACGTGATCATTGGGGTAACGCCGGATTCCTCCGACGAGTTGCGCACGGCTCATGAGTTGACCGAGAAGCCGTTGTGAGTGCGGTTCGAGCATCTACGGATGATTTCCCGAGGCCGTCGTGAACCGCGAACCAGATGAGGAGCAGCTTGACCACGCGACGAATACACATGTGAACGGAACATCGGACGGCGGCTCTCGCAGCCTTGGAGGTCCTCATAACTCGCGAGGAGAAGCTGATTTACCCGTCCTGACGGGAACATGTGATACGAGCAGGGGCTGGTGGATGAGGCTGCGAGGAACACCATCTCGTTCAGTTCCTGATCATAGAGCTCAAGAAGTTGGATCCGAGGACGAGTGGTGCAAGGCCAAGCTTATGGTCCTGAGGGATAATCAGGTATTCGTAAGCCGCCCCGAGGACGAGGTTGCCCTTTGTAAATGAGAACTTCGAGTCCCGACTAGCATTGAAATCGTTAGTGTTTTCAGCACCCCAGCGAGGGATCGTTCCCATCTTCCACAGTTGCGATGGCTTATTGAGCACATTGCCGATGTCTCTCTTGAAATCTTTGAGCGCGGAAAACCTCCGTCGCCGTTTCATCCTTCCAAGCAGGCGTGATCCTCTATCTACATCGGCATCCCGATGCCAAGCTGAGAGAAGCTGCCGCCCAAGGTGTCAAATCACCGACGTTGGCAGGCGTGATTCAAGATCTAGTCCGCAAACGCTGGGCGACCAAGCGACGCGCACCCCACGATGACCGTTCCCTATGCCTACGGCTGAGTCGCCAGGGGGAGGTGGTTGCACGGAAGATCGAGGTCACGTTCGACACGTGAGGAGCGATTTTACACCCATAAAGGAGGCATGATGATGATCGGTCTGCGTGTGCTCGTCGCCGTATGCCTGCTGCTCGCCGTCGTCGGTGCCGCTAGTTTCGCCCCTCTTAGTGCAAGCCTCATCCTCGCCGCGGCTGAGAAAGCCGACCTCCTCGACATCAACACGGCCACTGCCGAGCAACTGATGGCGCTCCCTGGAGTTGGCGAGGCCTACACAGAGAAGATCATGAAGGGCCGTCCGTATCAAAGGAAGGATGAGCTGGTGCAGAAGAAGATACTGCCACGAGCGACCTCCGAAAATATCAAAGACAAAATTATTGCCAAAGAGAAGTAACGCTGGGCTGGATCATTGACACACTATGGTGACGCGACTACTCCTGATCGTTTTTCCTTTCCAACAAACAAATCCTTAATGAGGTCATTCACCGTTTTTTTGGCCGTCCCCAATGCTTCCTCCGTCGCTCTTTGCGCGGCTTCGCCGCCGCGGCAAGCAGTGAGCAGGTCCGCAATCGTCCCGATCAGCGCTCCCGTGTGCCGCCCAACCATGCTGCTCACCATCACAGTTACCCCGTAGGTCGGACTCTCGGCCGTCCCTTCGACCGTCACGGCAACCGGCAACACTGTGAAGCCGTCCACGGTTTTCATCAACTGATTCAAGCATGGGATTTGGACGTGGTCGGATAAGGTCGGCCCGATCTTCGGCTGTACTTGTACGTCGAGCCGGCCGTCCAGGCCGATCTTCCCACCAGCCTCCACGGCGACAGAGGGGCCATCCACACGAACCTGATTCAGATGCACCCACTCGTTCTTGATCTGGAGCTCGCCATGTATCGTCCGGAACCCTAGTCCTCGGAACTGCTCAATATGGGTCTGCTCCGCAAGGAACTCAAATAGCCGCGACTTGATGAATTGTCCATCAGCAATGTCGAATACCGCCGTGCCGCTCAGACTCCGCCGTAACATCTCGCCCTGGCCCCGACCAGTTCCCGAGGTCGTGAACCTGCCGCGACCGGTGACTCGCGGATCAGGCTCGGCGAACGCGGCCTTCGTGAGGACGCTGAGATCTATGGCGTTCCCCTTGGCATGCCAGCCAAATTCTGGCTTGCCTCCCTTCAGAGCGACCGTGACGATCCCTTGCACTGATCCTCCCGCGAGGCCAATCGGCTCCAGCGTCGCCTGCATGCTGTCTCCGTCCCCCTTGGCGACGAGCCGCCCGTTGCTGATCTCGAGAGTCCGATAGGTCACAGATCCTATGCTGAGGTCGACATCAAGATCCAAGGGTATGGCGAGGCCGGTTTCATCATCTTTCGCATCATGCGGCTTGTCGAAAGTCTTGCCAGTCGGCGGCGGCTCTGAAAGCGAAGTCGTCAGGGCTCCGTACCAGTCGGCGTCGCACGCATCCAGGCTCCCGTGAAGCTGCATGTGAGGGCGCGGGCCCATGCGAAAGCTCCCGCTCACCGCTGCCCGATCCGGCCGCCCCTTCGGCCGCTCCGCAGTGAGCGACAGTGCCGTCACCCTGATCTCGTCACCGCTTTGGGCAATATCGTGCACCAGATGCAATGTGGCCGGCTCGGGATCACGGCCCTTCACCGCCACGCTAATCGGTCCAATTGTCTCCTTTCCCTGCAGGCCGAGCGTCTTGCCGCCTGGCTCCTGAGTGACCTTCAGCTCCGCGGTCAGTGGCAACGGACCACGCGCGCGACCTGGCAAGATGCCGAAGAATTCCACGAACGGCTCACTGTCCCATTCCTTGACCGTCACGCTCAGGGCGCCAGCGTGAGTCGTCGTGCCAGCGGCGGCCAGCGGCCATCGTCCGCTCACCGTCAGGGTCCCAGCCCTGGCGCCGCCGGACTCTACGATGGCCTCCACACCCTTGAGCTCGGCCACGTTCCGCGCCGCGTCCACCTCGACCTCGGCCTGCAAGCCAAGCGAGCGTGTCAGTGGGTGCGTCTTGTCCAGCCGGATGTTCAGGTTCGCCAATCGGAGCGCGGCCGTGACGGTGAGGGGCTTCTTAGGGCCCGCCGTGACCAGCCGCACATCGCCTGTGAGGCTGCCGCCTGAAATCAGTTCCTGCTGCCGTTCCGTCAGCAGCCCCAGCCGGTCGACGAGTTCGCTCAGATCGCTGGCAGTGACATTCAATACGAGGTCCGTCGCGCTGCCGGAATTGGCCGATCCGGCGAGGCGCGCCTCCGCGAGGAGCTTCTTCCCCGCCCGCGCCTGCACCGCCCACGAGTCCACGGTGACGCGCGACCAGTCGGCGACCGATGCACGGACCTCGGTGCTCAGCGTGATCGGCGCGCTCGCGTGCTTCTCGCCACGCTCTACCGTAACCTCGTTCAGATCCAAGCGCCCGACGACCGCCACGTCATGATCTCCGCTGAGGCGGATCTTCAAATCCGCGTCCAGTGCGCCGCCTCGGATCGACGCAAGGGACTGACTTGCCGCCATCGCCACCCAGGGACGCAGCTGATGAACGCCCAAGCGGTGTACTCGGAGCCCCAACGTGATCGGCTCCGAATATCCGCCTGTCTTCGAGGCGTCCCCTTCCTTGCCCTGCGCCAGGCTCAGCGTCAGTGGCTGATCAAGCGACAGCGTGACGACGGGGCCACGTCGCTCGACGGCCTGGACGTTCAGCCAATCCAGCCGAAGTTCTTGCGCCGCCGGGTCGAACTCGCCGGCGTGCTTCACCAGCAAGTCCAGCGACGGCGCGTTGGTTGTCGCGTCCGGTAGATGTAGATGAACCTCCTGGCCTCGGACGTCGACCTCCCATCTGGCACGGCCTTGCTCGACGGCAACAGTGGCCTGACCGTCTATCTGCGCCCGACCGATCCTAGTCTGGCTCCACAGGCCGAGCAGCGGATTGAGCGTCTCGCCGGGTAACTCGGTGAGCTTCAATGTGCCCTTGAGTGCAGTGATCCCCGTTGCATCCCCGAACCTCCATAGGCCCGTCGCATGCAGTGCGGCTACTTGCTTTCCCTTCAGGGTGAGGCTGGTCGTCAATGGATCCAGCTTGAGCAGCCGCAGGCCAGTCAGCCGTGCCTTCCAATCGGCGACGATTCCCAACGGCCCCACTAGACCATCCCCTCTGCCCTCTTCCCCCCGCAGCATGACCTTAATGCCTTCAAGCCGGCCGGCCACGTCCACGATCGTCCCTTGTTCGTATATCGACACGTGGAGCGAGCCTCCAAGCCTGCCCGCCGCAACTCGTTGCAACGGGTCGCGGCCCAGGAATGCCAGCCAAGGGCGCAGCTTTTTGACGTCCCACTGGGTCAACCGGAGGGACCAAACTGCTGGCTCGGCACCAGCGCCCGACGACGGAGTTCCTCCCTTAGTCCGATCCCACTGGAGCGAGACCGGACGGTCCAGCGTCCCGGACAACAGTGTCTTGACTCTGTCGCTGAAGGTGAGGGTGAGCATCTCGATGGCCACGTCTCTGGTAGCAGAATCGAACGATCCGACGTGCTGCAGCGAGAGATCGACCGGTGGGCTTGCCTCTTGATCGCCCAGTCTGAGCCGGACGCCGGATCCCGTTACTTTGCCACGAATGGATGTCTGAGTCCCTTCGACGTGTGCCGCTACTTTCGCGTCGAATCGTCCCGCATGCACGCGCGCAGCCGAGGCTTCGCCCAACCAGAGATTCAGCATGTCACCCGTGACACCCGCCATTGTCAGCGAGACGTCCGTCACAGCCTGGCGTCCCCCCCCCTCCATCAAAGCCGTCAACTCGGCCGTTCCCGGCGACGGCGCTCCACCCCTGCCGATCGTAACGTTGGAGACAACCCGCAAACTCTGTGCAGCCCGATCATACCGGCCACCCAGCGTTTGCGTGAAGTTGACGACCTCCGGATCGGATGGTTCCATCAAACCGCGGCCGGTCCGGATGAGGGACCGGTTGGATCCGCTCCATTCAATAGGCGTCCCGCCTGGACCCACTTCCACTGAGAGGGTCAAGTCAAGGCTGCCGGAAAGGTCTGGCTTCCCATCGCGCTCTAGCAGGAAGCCGGTCTGGAGCGTGATGTTCCCCGCTCGAGCGGGCCCGAGCTTATCCAGCGCTGCAGCACCTTGCCCAGTAATTCGGCGATCACCTTGCTCCACTGTGACAGTCACGTCCTCGAATCGTGCCCGCTCGACTGCGACCGGTATTGGGCGGATCGCCGCATCCCGCCTCATGTCCTCCTCCCGAATCGGTTCCGTGACCGGTCTTGGTTGCAGGACGATCCGCAGATTCGCCCGCTTGAGCTCCAGCTCGTCGATTCGGAGCTCGCCTACTGTGATAAACGACCAGGGCACAACGCGGAGCGCCACCCGTTCCGCGTCGAATGAGATCCCCGATGTCGGATCTTCGTAGAGGAGTCCATCCACTTCGAGTGCCCCCAGCAGAGAGAGCAATCCGTCCCGGGCTTCCAGCTTAGCGCCGGTGAGTTTCCCAGCAAGCGGAATGAGGAGGTGACGGAACCCGTGCCGCGTCTGCACGTAAAAGAGCAGGCTCGCAAGCAAGACGAGCGCGACCATGACGAAGAGACCGAGCTTCCCCAGGAGAGACAGGCGGCCATGTCGACTTGCGGGGGTCATTTACGCAGTAGCCATATGCGATTTTGCATTCGCCCACATAAGTGGGTATCCGCCATGGGAAGGCGCACACCAGCGGACGTTTGACCAGACCTCTCGGTCCTCGCCACCTAATGAGAAAGGATAGACAGTGATGTAGTGTGACAGAGTGGGAAAATCTTTTTCAACTCTCGTGAGTTAGGCCTCTTGGCATGATGAGGGAGTGTGATTGAGTTGGATCGGGAACCGGGAGTAAAACCGGGAGCGAACCGGGAGTAAAACCCTTCCCGTACTTCCTGACGATGTTCCGATAAATCGAATTCGGGTTGAGCGCCCGCGCCAGCTCGCCCGTCCTGTTATTGCTGACGGGCCGGAAGATGGGACCGTGCAGATCCTCCGTGTTTCTGCCTTGAAAGGGCAATCAGTGAGGAGACCCTGCCTCCAATTGCGAACCGCACTCAATGTAAGCAATTACCTGTTAATACCCTGTTCTTACAAACGCGTGGATTTCGTGGGAACTGTCAAAAGGTGCATGGGATGGGCATTTCCATAGAGCAAGTGAGCGAAAAACCCACTGCAATTACACTTTTCCCTGTAGATTTCTCTGTTACAGGGAATTTTCTGCAGAGAAGGGTTAGCTGAAGACTGGCTCCTCCGCCAACGAGTCTGGATAAGTGATAAACATTCTCTGTGTCTCGGAGATTGTCCTGATGTTCCGCCAGGGCGAGTGATTGAGAGCAGTCTGTGGAGACGGAGGGATGGCCTGTTGAAGGCTCATGCCGGTCGCTCCCCCCTTGACGAAATAGACAAGTATATCCGCGATGCTATCTCACCACGAGGACACGCTCCGGCTGAGACAGGTTCAATCTTTCAAACTTGCGCCCCCGGCAAACGCCAACAGTGCAATCCCGACAAGTACAACTTTCATCGCGTCGCCTCCATAATAGGCCTCCCTGCCTTCTCGCCCGGTGAGAGTCCTTGCGAGTGAGATGCCACAGTCAAGAATGCAAATCCTCGCGACTAAACCTCTGCACAAACAATGTGTTAGGGAAGAAGGCCCGAAGACCACGCCGACAGATTGCAGCAAGTGCGAGAAAGACCCCGCCGAGCATCTGGTCACTGTCGCAAGACGCCACAGAGAAGAGACGCTACCAGAGTGTGGAAAGCCGGCAGGGTTGGGAGGAATAGCGAAGCGGTGGACGGCGATCCCATCAGATCACAACGGCAAACAGACCCCGGCCAATAATATTGAGGATAATGAACACGACTGTATCGAGATCGCAGTGAAGATCTATGGCGACCAGGCAGTGACGACAGACGCTTTCACTCAAACGAGTCTCAGTCTGTCTCCTTCAAGATTTTTCCCGCCTCAGCAAACCGTCAGCACGACCGTCAGTGGATCAATGGGCGAGGCCATAAATCCGCATCCCTCATAGAAACGCTTGGCCTGCTCTGAGATCGCATGGACAAGAATCGCCCGGATACCGGCGATCTCCGAGGCCTGTACTGTGCGCAACACCGCGTCACACAGTAACCCTTTGCCGATGCCACGTCGCTGGAGACTCTTATCGACCGCAAGCCGTCCGAGCACCATGACGGGCACGGGGGCAGGCATATTGCGCCTCACCCGCCCTGGCGCTTCCACATGCACAACGGCGCCGACAGCAAGCGTGTAGTATCCCACAACGGTTTTGCCCATACGGACAACATACGTGCGTGAGGCTCCGCTCGCTTCGTTGTGAAGAGCGCGCCGGCGCAGCCAGTCATCCAGTACCGGCTCTCCGGAATCAAAGTCCGAGAGGTTATGCGTGGCGGACAATTTTTCGGGCGGCCTGATTGCATCGAGGCCCTCGCTCATTTGCCCCACAGGGCCTTGGTCCGAAGGAAACGTTGAAGCTTCGGGTTGCGCGTGGGTGGGCTGTCGAGCAGGGCGGTAAAACGTTGGAAAGTATCTTGAGAGAGCGCAAAGTACCGCCGATCCAGCAGCACGGTTTCCGCTTCCCGGCATGCGGTGTCGAGCATGAAATCAGACCGGCTTCTGCCGAGCGCTTCCGCCGCCCGGTCAATCAAGGCCTTCTGTTTATGACTGGCGCGGAGATTGATGGTCTTTCCTCGCCTCCCGACGGCCTGGGCTTCCGAATGCTTCATGTGGCGCCTCCTTGTGGATGCAATCACTATATCAAATTGTGCGCACACTGTACATACATCCGGTTACCTTCCTCTAGCCCGCATTATTCATAAGACACCGGGGTCGATTCACGAGGGTGGCGAGTTGGGTTACTCGCTGTCACATGCGTTCGGCGCGGCGTTCGATGATCCGGCTCGTTTGCAGTTGACTGTCGACTGACTGCGCGCAACGGAACCCCTTCCAGTTGATCTTCGTCGTCGGGTCGGTTCCGTTTCGCATCGCCACTCGCATGGTCGTGGTGCTGTCCATCCAGCCGCCGCCACGGAAGGCTTTCTGCGTCCAGGTTTCCGGCCCTCCTCCAAAACAGCACTACGCATCCGCAACAGCCGTGCCAGGACTTGCGCGCGAGGTTCTCCGCAGACATTTCATCGATGTATACGTATGTTAGCCTACGTGACTGATTAATGTGTGGAGTCGTAATACTGTCGCATTCTTCCACAGGAATCGCTTCTCGCGTGCAGTCCGCCAGTTCGTATGGGGAGCTGACCCTTGTGTTGATACTGGCATCGGATTCATACTAGGAGCCTGTCCGACATTGGCCGTTCTACTGCGGCGAATGATGGTCAAGCATCTACTTTGTTCTCGGCCTCGTATCTGCCTGGCCGACCTTCGCCTCGTCACGAAGGCAATATCGGGCAGGCTCCTAGGCCAGTTCTTATTTATGGTGTTTGATCGTCATGCAGAACAGCCGCCGCATCGCTGGATTGACAGGCCGAGTCCGGAGATATCTTCACGTCTTCGGCTATGTCCTCATCGCGACACTCCTGGGTGCATCATTTCTGCGCACTGCAACGGCGGCAACGAATGACGTGCAGAACCGTGTTGAGGACATTGCCGCGCTCGCCAACAGCGCGCTCATGCTGACAGTGGTCGAAGGCCCCTTTATCATGGGCACCGCCCGCACGAGCTACGAACCGTTCAGCCTTGATCTCCAGTACGATGACACAGAGCAGCCACAGCGCCGCGTTTGGCTCAATCAGTATGAGATCGATCGGAACGAAGTGAGCCTGGGAGAGTATTTGCTGTGGCTGCGGCAGCAACAACGCCACCTCCCCGAGGAAGTGCGGAAACTGATCGATCATGGCACGACCGTCCATGCTCTGCCGCCCGAGACATTGGCACGTTGGCCGGCACTCTACGTCACCTGGTCGGAGGCCTCGGGCTTTTGTCGCGCACAGGGGAAGCGGCTTCCAACAGAAGCCGAGTGGGAAAAAGCCGCGCGCGGGGACAGCGGCAACCTCTTTCCTTGGGGTCAGAGACCTCCCACGCCGGCACTGGCGATGTTCGGGCAGTATCACGCCCATGAGATTCCCATCGTGGCGCCCGTTGAGAGTGGAGAGGAGGGGAGAAGTCCCTACGGCCTGCATCATATGGCGGGGAACGCAGCCGAGTGGGTCGAAGACTGGTTTGGGATCGACTACTATGCGACCATGCCGGATCGCAACCCCCATGGGCCTGCCAACGGGCGATACAAGGTAGTACGCGGAGGATCCTGGAAGAGTGCGCCGGCTTTGTTGCGAACAGCCACCAGAGGCGGGGCATCGCCGGATCAGCGCGCCGCGACCATCGGGTTTCGCTGCGCGCGTTCCGCGCGATAGTGGACGTTGACCGTAGCGCATGAGGACTCACATGATCTGGGCTTGCCTACTGGTTGCGATGGTGATGAGCCTCGACATGACAACCCAGGCCTCCCTTGCCACTGCGTCGGGGGATGAAGAGCGTACATGGAAAGTCTATACGAATGCCCGCTTTGGCTTCTCCGTCCGTTATCCCGAAAACTGGCGTCTTGGTAATCCGATACCGGATGGGGTCGGCGTGACGCTCTACCCTCCTATCGACAACAGCCTCGTCGCATTATCCGGCCACATGAATGTATTGGAGGGCAAGAGCCAGGACGGACGGCAGACCCTCGATGAATTTGCTGCGGCCCATCGCCGCATTATCACGGAACTCTACGGCAAGAAAACGATCACGGTGAAGTGGCGGCAGGATCAGGAGATGTCGCTGGCCGGATTCCCCGCGAAACAATTAATATTCACGTATTCGGATGACAAGCAGGGGGACATGATCGAACGCCACATCTTTTCACTCGGCCGCAACGAAGGCCGCGGGATACGAATCAAGGCGCCGGTCTCGGCGCAAGAACGATTAATGCCGACGATCAAGAAAATGCTGGAGACCTTTCAGCCTGGGCGAGATCAGAACGCGGTCAGCCCCTTGATACCGAAACCCGATTCTCCCTAGCAGGATGCTGAAAAAGTCTGCCAGCGGCGTTCTCGCATCGCTCAGAGGCTCAACGTACCGAAGCGTACGCCTCGCCTCTTCGCTCGCTGCGGCCTTGCTGG
>JBKJZK010000358.1:0-1656 GCA_046715215.1 Nitrospiraceae bacterium | reverse complement strand
GTCCACGCTATTAGCATTGATCGGCGGAATCGATATGCCGACGCGCGGCCGAGTTGAACGCCGTTGCCGTGTCTCATGGCCGATGGGCTTCGGCGGAGGCCTGCATCCGTCTCTGACCGGACGCCAGAACGCCAAATTTGTCTGCCGTATTCACGGTCATGAACAAGACTTGTCCGATCGTCTTCGCTACATCGAGGACTTTGCGGAGCTGGGAGAGGAGTTCGACGAGCCCATTAAAACATACTCGTCAGGAATGAAGTCCCGGCTGCAATTTGCGCTCTCTCTGGCATTTGACTTCGATATGTACATCTCGGACGAGATCACCTCCACCGGCGACGCTAGGTTTAGGGAAAAAGCGGCGGCGGCTTTCAAAACGCTCGCTGATCGAGCCGGTCTGATCATGGTTTCTCATGGGGAAGGCACCCTCAAGGAGTTTTGCACGGCCGGTATTTGGTTGCACGAGGGACGAGCCTACTGGTTCGACAGTATCAATGATGCGCTCAAAGAGTACAAAAAATGTCTCAACCCATGATGCCGCTACATTTCATTACACCGGACCAACACCAACCAAGCGCCGCTACGCGTTCAACAATCCCCACGTCTGCCGGAAGGGTATTCAAACCATTTCGCGGGAAAGGCTATACGTTTTGGCTGGCACTTGTCCTCTGCATACTGGCCGTCATCTATTGGGGAGTCGTTGCGTCAAATCGCTATGTCTCGGAAGCCCACGTCATCATTCAGCAGACGGATATGGCAATGAATCAACCGATGGGCCTCTCGTCCCTCCTCGGCATGTCCGGCGCCCCCAACCGAGCAGATCAACTGCTCCTTCGCGACCATCTCTTGTCGATCGACATGCTCCTGAAGCTGGATGCGGAACTGAACTTGCGAGAACACTACAGCGATCGACGCCGCGACGCAATCTCGCGCATGTGGTCTGCGGATATGTCCCAAGAGTGGTTTCATCGACATTATCTGTCCCGGGTCAGTGTGGAATTCGATGAGTATGCGGGCGTGCTCGTTATTCGCGCAGAGGCTTTCAGCCCGGAGAAAGCTCGTGCCATCACAAGCATGCTGATGGAAGAAGGGGAGCGCTACATGAACATGGTGGCCCGCCGGCTTGCCCAGGAGCAAGTCTCCTTTATCGAAAAACAAGTGGCCCAGATTGGTGAGCGGGTGATGCAGGCTCGTCAGGCGGTCTTGGCCTATCAAAATGAACGCAGTTTAGTTTCTCCGCAAGGGGCGGCTGAAAACGTCTTCGGCATCATCAACCAGCTTGAAGGACAACTCACCACACTCAAAACTCAGCGCGAGGCCCTCTTGGGATATCTTCACCCTCGGAATCCCTCCGTGATCGAGCTCGATTTACAAATCGCAGCCGTCAAGAAGCAGATTACGCAGGAGCAAGGTCGCCTGACGTCCTCCGGACGTCAAACGCACAATCGTTCGATTGAAGAGTTTCAGCGGCTGCACATGAACGCCGAGTTTGCACAGGATATGTATAAGACTGCGTTGGCGGCTTTGGAAAAGGGACGAGTCGACTCCGTACGAACCCTCAGGATGGTGTCGGTGCTCCAGGCTGCCACACATCCCCAGTACCCGATGGAACCGCGTCGAATCTACAATACGGCAGTGTTTATTTTGGCAACGCTCATG
>JBKJZK010000357.1:0-3719 GCA_046715215.1 Nitrospiraceae bacterium | reverse complement strand
GTGCTATAGGTCGTTTTCTTCGACTTGAAGAGATCGGTGAGGACTCCGAGTCGCGGATCAGGCACCAAAGCGATGCCGGTATTGGGATCGACGGTCGCGAAGGGATAGTTGGCCGCCAACGCGCCGCTACCCGTGAGCGCGTTGAAGACGGTGGTCTTCCCCTCGTTCGGCAGTCCGCTCATGCCGCAACAGAGTCCCATAGCCTGAACTCAGTTCTGAGTTATGAGTGCTGAGTTCTGAGTTGTTGGTCTGCGCCAAAAAAACTCAGAACTCTCAACTCAGAACTCACAACTCGTTGTTTTCCTCTCGTTCCCGCACATTGAACTCGTTCATTGCCACCGCTACTCCTCGATGAATCAAACATTCCAATGCATCGACTGCGCGATCGAGACAGGGATTCAAGACCTCGAGCTCTTCTTTTGTGAATGACTGCAACACGTAGTCCGCCGAATCCTGATGCGGTGCCGGTCGGCCGATACCAATCTTGACTCGCACAACCTGGGTCGTCCCGATTGCATCAATGACCGATTTGATCCCGTTATGTCCCCCATGCCCACCGGCTTGTTTGATCCTGAGGCGCCCCAGATCAAGGTCAAGATCGTCATGGACGAGAAGCAGGTCTTCCGCGGCCAGCGAAAACTCACGCAGGAAGCCTTTGAGTGGAGGACCAGTGATGTTCATCCAGTCGAGGGTGCCGGCGAGTTCGAGGAGTTCCGACCCGAGTCGTCCCGATCCACGATGAGCCATGCCGCGATTGGCGAGACGGATGGACCACCGAGCCGCAGCCCGCTCGATGACCCACATGCCGACGTTGTGGCGGGTTTGGGCATAGGCAGCGCCCGGGTTGCCCAGCCCAACGATGAGGCGCAACGTTACTTCTTCTTTTCGGTTTCTTTCTTCTCAGATTTTGGCGCTGCAGCGCCCTTCTTCTCGCCGCCTTTCGCATCAGCAGCAACAGCCGCCGCTCCGGCTTTCGCTGCTTCGCCACCCTCAGGGGCCTCCCCCGCCACTTTACCCTTCGTGGCCACCTCAGGCTCTTTCACATCCTCCGGTGCGGCTGCGCCGCTCGCGAGGAGCGATTCGAGCTTGGCTTCCGTCATCGGCGCCGCCACACTCACGACCATCTGCTCAGGATCGTCGAGATAGCGGACTCCTTCGCGCGCAGCCACGTCTTTCAGATGGAGTCCTTGCGCAATGGCGAGCCCCGAGGCATCGACTTCAATGAAGTCCGGCAAAACAGCTGGCAGACACTCAATATGCAACTCGCGCATATTGTGGTGGAGGATGCCGCCTTCTTTGACGCCGGCAGGCATCCCGCCGGTCAAATGCAGGGGCACCTTCACGCGAATCGGCTTGTTCATCGAGATTTCAAACAGATCCGCATGGAGCACATTCCCTTCGACCGGATCGACCTGGAAATCGCGCAACAGTGCGGTGCGGTGCGGTTTCGACTTCGCACCAGTGAGCGTGAGCGACACGAGCGCGGCCCCCCCCGCCTGTGCCTTCAAAATCTTGACCAGGCTATCGGGTTCAATGGTCAAAAGCAGGCAGTCCCCCTGCCCGTACAACACGCCCGGGACCTTGCCCTCCCGCCGAAGTTGGCGCGCTGCACCCTTTCCTGTTTTCTCTCTCACTGTAACTGCTAGATCAAACTTCATAATAGGCCTCCGTCCTCTTCTCGCAGGTCTCTAGATGCATTGGTCTTGAGTTATGCAAACAATGAACTCACCGACTCATCCTCATGGATTCGCCGAATCGCCTCACCTAACAGTGGGGCAACCGATAATTGATGTAACTTCGGGCAGATCTGTTCTTTGCCCCGTAATGGAATCGAATTGGTCACGATCACTTGTCTCAGGCAGGATTGCTGGATCCGATCTAATGCCGGCCCGGTGAGCACCGCGTGGGTACAGGCGGTCCACACTTCCCGAGCCCCCCGATCCATACAGGCCTGCGCTCCCTTGACGATGGTGCCGGCCGTGTCGATCATGTCGTCCAGCAAGAGCGCGCTCTTGCCCGCAACGTCGCCGATGATGTTCATGATCTGCGTCTGATTCGGTCCTTCACGCCGCTTGTCGATAATCGCCAAATTCGCTTCGAGCCGCTTCGCAAAGGCGCGGGCCCGTTCCACTCCACCGGCGTCTGGCGAAACGACCACCAGATCACTCACCTTCACCGTCTGCTTTGTGATGTAATCCAACAATACGGGTAGTGCATAGAGATGGTCCACCGGCACATTGAAGAACCCCTGGATCTGCCCCGCATGGAGATCCATCGTGAGGACACGGTCGGTGCCGGCGGTGCTGATGAGATCGGCCACGAGCTTCGCTGAGATCGGCACACGCGGCTGATCCTTACGATCCTGACGGGCATAGCCGAAATACGGGATGACCGCGGTGATGCGATTCGCGGAGGACCGTTTGAGCGCATCAATAATAATCAACAACTCCATCAGAGAGTCGTTGACAGGCTGGCAACTCGACTGCACGACGAACACGTCGCCACCACGAACGTTTTCCTCGATCTTGACACGAATTTCGCCGTCACTGAATGACGCGACCGTGGCCTCGCCTAGCTTGGTCCCAAGGTAGGCACAAATCTCATGGGCCAGTGCCGGATTCGCGTTGCCAGAGAATATCTGTAGCTCTCTGCTCATCGATTCCTCAGAGGGTCCGTGGATGCGACTGCGTCACGTTCTGATTTCGTTAAGGGTTCGTCTCGACGGCGGGCGTCGGTGGGCGTGATCGTAATCCGCCTACCTCGTTCGCTGCGCGCTGTTGAGGAAGCCAACTAAGGGGGCAAACTTTAACGGAATGCACGGGGAGTTGTCAACCGAGGCACGGCTTATCGTGGTCGTTCGGCTCGCCACCCAAGCGGGCCTGAACAGGTGGGACCGACAAAAACATTCATTAATTTCTCACTCACGAACTGGGCCTGGGCCTGGCGCGCGCGCGCTTCGTCCGCGAACACCCCAAACACCGTCGCCCCGCTTCCGGACAGCAGCGCGATCTCGGCCCCGTGAGCCTGCAAGCTCCGTTTAATCTCCCGAAGCTTCCCATGTGCGGCAAAGACTGGCGCCTCGAAATCATTCTCTGCCGTGGCAATCAATTGGGCCCAACTCACCCGCGATTGCCGGTCGAGTTCTCGCTGGACCAGCGACAGCGGCGTCACAGCGGTCCTGGTGGCAGCCAATTCTTGATACGCCCACTTGGTATTAACCTCAAATCCCGGGTTGACGAGCACGACCCATCGCGCCCCTTCAACGACGACCGGCCGAACTGTTTCTCCTCGACCCGCCACAAACGCTGAGGGGGCAAAGAGAAAGAAGGGCACATCGCTGCCTAACGATTGTCCGATATCAGCCATCTGCGTTGGAGACCACTCCAACCGTAATAAATGGTTCAACCCTATGATGGTGGCTGCGGCATCGCTGCTTCCGCCACCGAGGCCGGCTCCCATCGGAATGCGTTTACGCAGCTCAATGTCGAGCCCGATCGCTTGCTGGGCTCGCGCCAACACCTCTGCGGCTGCGCGATAGACGAGGTTACTCTGGTCTGCAGCCAGCTGCGTCATATCACACCTCAGCTGAATATCCTGTCGGTCAGCACGCAACCTGATCTGCACCTCGTCTTCGAGGGCAACCGTCTGCATGATCGACCAGAGATTGTGGAATCCGTCGGGGCGGCGGTCGAGGATACGCAGGATCACGTTAATTTTGG
>JBKJZK010000356.1:0-4637 GCA_046715215.1 Nitrospiraceae bacterium | reverse complement strand
CCCTTGTAGTAGGACGTGTCATAGTGAAACCCGATATGGTCCCCCGGCTCCGTATAGTAGTAGAGCGCACAGGAATGGGGGTCGTTCTCAGGGCAGAGACTGAGCTTGGCCTGCACCAGACGGCTCAAAAATTCGAGGAAGGCCCCGGATCGATACAGATCGAGAAAGCGCGGGGCCTTCTCCATCACCGTGTAGTAGCTCACGCTCCCGCCCTTTTTGTGGCCGGGGATGTAATTACGATTGAGCTCGCTCTTCACCCCTTGCGCCTGAGGAACGAGATGCTCTTCCACCACCGACCGAGAGAGAAACTGTGGAACAAACAGGAACTCATTCTGGTCCCAATACTCACGGTGCAGGCGCTCGAAATCCAGGGCGCTCACCGCCCGCTCGACGGCTTCCGTCACATCGATTGTCAAACTTGTCACCACTATTCATCCTCCCAGTCATCCGCTCAGGAGTCATTGGTCAACGGTCAATGGCGAGGCCAGGGACTCCTCCCATTGACTATTGACTCATGACCACTGACATCCATCCCTACGGTCCCTTCAGCACCGGAGCCTTCACCACTTCCACATCGGCCGGCAACTTCAGATCGAAGAGTGAGTCGCCGAGACCCATGTTGGATTGGAGCGACGAAAATTCAAAACTCGCGACATTGCCGCTGAATTCGTAGAGTGAGATCGTCCGAATGAAGTAGGTCTTGGGAAACACTTCCAGCACGATCCGTTGTAACGATCTCCCCGCCTCACCTTCGCGCGACTTAGGCAGGAGGGTGAGTAACCGGATTCCTCCCACGCCACGTCCCTTCCCCGGCGTCGGCTCAATGTCGAACGATTCCTCCAATTTGGCCGCCCCCTGCAAGAGCTCCAACGGGGCCTTGGAGGCCGCCATTTGTGTGAGCTTCCCTACCAACACCTGTTTGTGCTCCGGTACATACACTTTGATGTCGTCCCGATTGACATGGATGTCCTCGACCGAAGGGTCGAGATAATTCCACCGTAACCGGCCAGGCTTTTTGATATAGACCTTCCCCGAGGACGTGATGGGCCGCTCGAACCCCTCGATCATGGTCTTCTGCGTAAAGTCTGCCTGGAGATCTTTCGTTTTCTCATATCGCGCCTGAAGCTGCTTGACCACTTCCCGCACTTCCTTCAAAGCATTCTCATCGCTCTCGTCTCCGGCGGCAAGAGTCGGCAATGGAAAGAGGCTCCACGCACAAACGAGCACGCCTCCTACAAAACATGTCCAATTCGATTTCCTCATCATACCAATAGCGAGGGAGGTGGAGGGTTCTGCCACTGCGCGCATCGAGCGACCCCGCTCTTCTACCTTTTCCCTTGAGGGCGGGCTTGATGGTCTCCCACTGCGCGTGATTTTCTCACCCGCCCACCCACTGGCACGCCGAGACGTGCTATTAGCCCGGGCGAGGGTCTTCTGAGACCGCGCGTTGCACGAGCACAGGAGACCATCTAGTCTGCCCTCTCACGCTCCTTCCAAGCTCGCTCGTTATCTCTTCAGGGATGGGGCCTGATTGATCTTCTAACTGCGCGCGTCCAACGAGGGCCTTCGGAGGCCGCGCGTTGCGCGAGCACAGAAGATCATCAGGCTCCATCCCCTTCCCCTATTCCCACCGGCCCACGCCGCCCAACAACCTCTCTCCGTCCATCGCGACCAGCCGCGCCCACCAGGCCATCCGCTTCCATTTGCTCGATCATCCGAGCCGCTCGAGGATAGCCCACCCGCAACCGGCGCTGAATCAGCGAGGCAGAAGCTGAACCGGTGGACAGAACCAACTCTTTGGCTTGCTCGTATACTTCGCCCAGCCCCTCTTCCTCTTTCGCCCCTTCCTGTTTCAGCGCTATCTGCAATTCCTGATTGTAGGCGGGCCTGGCTTGATCCTTCACGAACTCGACCACGCGACGGACGTCGTCATCCGACACAAACGACCCGTGCAGCCGCATAACACGTCCGGTCCCCGTAGCCATATAGAGCATGTCCCCACGACCAAGGAGCGCCTCCGCACCGTTCGCATCCAGGATGGTGCGTGAATCGGTCTTCGACGACACTTGAAAGGCAATGCGGGCCGGGAAGTTCGCCTTGATCAAACCGGTCAGCACATCGACCGACGGACGCTGCGTCGCCAACACGAGATGGATGCCTGATGCGCGAGCCATCTGCGCCAAGCGCGCAATCTTGTCTTCCACTTCCTTCGGCGCCACCATCATCAAATCTGCCAACTCATCGATCATCACGACGATATAGGGCAAGGGTTCAGGCGGGGTCGGCGGCGGCAAGAATGATCCGGGGCTGCCATCCGGAAGCGCGGTCTCTCCGGCAGAGAGTCGCTCCTCTTCAGGCAGAAACTGGATGGGCAATTCCGGCTGATCCAACTTGGCCGCTGATTCCACCTCCAGCACACCCTGCGCCCCGGCGACCTTTCGATTATAGGCATCGATGTTTCGCACCCCTGCCTCAGCTAGCAATTTGTAGCGCCGCTCCATTTCAGCCACGACCCAACCGAGCCCCCGCGCCGCCGACTTGGGATCGGTGATGACCGGCCGTAACAGATGAGGAATACCGTCGTACGTCTGAAATTCGAGCATCTTGGGGTCGATCAGGAGTAGCTTGACCTCATCGGGTCGAGCCGAAAACAGCAGGCTCAGGAGCATCGTATTGAGACTGACGCTCTTCCCTGCCCCTGTGGCGCCGGCTACCAGCAAGAGCGGCATCGTTTTCAGATCGGCGATCGTGGGGGTTCCGAAAATATCCTTTCCCAAGGCCAAACTGAGCTTCGATCTGGCGCGTGAAAACGCCTCGCTCGTCACCACTTCCTTCATCGACACCGTCTCGCGATAGAGGTTCGGCACCTCGATCCCCACCACCGATTTTCCCGGAATCGGCGCGACAATCCGGAGACTGATTGCCTTCAGCGCCAACGCCAGATCATCGGCAAGGTTCACAATGCGCGCGACTTTGGTCCCCGGCGCCGGCTCGAACTCGTACATCGTCACGACTGGTCCAGGACGAACTTCCGTCACCTTCCCTGCGATACCAAAACTTAGCAGGGCGCGGGTCAGGACATCGGATTGCGCCTTGATTTCCTCCTCCGTGACACGCCCTAGGGGGCCTGAAGGTTCGCTCAAGAGCACGGCCGGGTCAGGCAAGATATAGTCCCCCGCCTTCGCTTGGGCGGCTACGACCGTTTGATCCGATTCGGATTCAATCGGCTCAGCCGGTTCGGGAGTCGGTTGTCGTGATGGCTGAATGACCGGCCAGTTCAATTCCGGCTCCACGGCCGCCGCTGGAAGCGCCTCCTCAATAATCACCGCACGGAGGGATGCAGACGATTTCTGTTTGGCTTTTCGTGGAGACTCAGGAATGGATTCTTCCACCGGCCGGTCCGGGATCATCGCACGCGCCCTATTGAACATCCGATTACCCCACCCAGGAAGCCGCCGCGCGATCTCAGACAGAGAGATGGGCGTGGTGAAGAGGAGCGAGACCAGTAGTCCCGCCACGATCAGAATGTGAGTGCCGGTACTCGCAAAATAGGCTCGTAAGCTTTCGGCCAGCATATGCCCGAAGAAGCCTCCCGCCATCCCTCGGTAAATAAGGCCGCTTGAGACGGTCGGCACCGCCGTGATTTCGAGGTGGAACAAACCGCTGAGAAACAGCAATGCCGCCAGCGAGGCGCCGGCGTTCCGCAGACGGATCGACAGGTTGCTCTGAGTAAAACAGCGGACACCCATGAGACCGAGGAGAATGGGAAACAAGTAGGCGGCCCCGCCGATCAACCAGAATAAGGTAGAGGCGAAAAACGCGCCGACCGCACCGATAAGGTTTCTGGGCGGAGGCGTCGCAGCTGCCCCGGCCTTGAGTTCCCCCGGTACAAAGGACACCATGCTGAGAAGCGTCAATAGCGCCAACGCGATCAGGACGACTCCGATCACTTCTCGTTTGATGTGTGAGGAGGGGGAAGCGGCGCCGCGGGCCTCGCCACGCTTGGCCGAAGTGGTGACTGCCATGATCGCGATGCTAGCACAGGGAATCGGTCTTTTCAAACGAAGAGGAGGGGATGGAGCCTGATGATCTTCTGTGCTCGCGCAACGCGCGGTCGCGGACTCCTCGTTGGACACGCGCAGTGGGAGCCCATCTAGCCCGCCCTCACGTGAAAAGATAGAAGCGCGGGGTCGCTCGACGCGCACAGCTGGGGATAATCCATTCCACCTCCTAAAGACGGTGGAATGAAAGTGGAGGAGCGGGCTCAGCGAGCCACAAGATAATCTCTCATCTCGTTAACCAAGTGCAAGAGCGAGCCGGAGGAAGTCCTCAACCGACAACGTTTCTGCCCGGCGAGTCGGAGCAATATCCAATCGCTGCAATGTCCCGGCAACAGGATGAAGTTCATACCCTTCGTCTCGCAGGGAATTGACGAGCGTTTTCCTTCTATGTGCAAAGGCCGCCTTCACGAGCGCGCGAAATGCGACTTCTTCCTGCGGGCTAAGCCTCGTGCGCTCTTTCGCACGCAGCAAGACTACCGCCGAAGCCACCTCAGGTCTGGGGCGGAAACACTGGGCTGAGACACGAAACGATTTGGTGATCTCGGCTGCATACTGCGCCATCACGGAGAGCACCCC
>JBKJZK010000355.1:0-3793 GCA_046715215.1 Nitrospiraceae bacterium | reverse complement strand
GGGCTCGTTGCTCAGCTAGTGTCCAGTCATCTCTCAACTCGTCCTGATGAAGTGCGCCCCACTCGGCGACTAATCCCAATGCCCGTGGTGGCAAGTGGCCTTCCAATAGCATCAGCGAATCAATTGTCATTATAGCCTTGTGCTCACCATAGCGCACGTGAAAATGCGGCGGGGCGTGATCATTATAGAACATGGTGATGATGATACCGAAGAAACGACAGAGTTCAGGCATTGCTCACCTCTCCGAGCCGTTCGTTGCCGCCGAAGGATACCCTTTTCATGCTGGGAAATCACGCCGACTTTCAGGAGACGTGAAAAGGTGAAACGTTAGGTGTAAGGGGTGAGAGCGCAGCCTGTTTGTTTCGTTTGTCTGGTCATCTTGATCATTTCGTTCATCGAATCAAAGAAACCACACAAACGAGAGAAATCAAATAAACAAGAGAGACGAGCTTGCTGATGGCGCACGGCGCAAGGCTATGTCAAATGGCGGGAATGCCTATCGAGAACGAACAGAAAAACGGGGAAACCTACGAAAAATTTGTCAAGGGGCACACGGGGCTTCTTGCGGTCTGGGCGATCGGAGATCCCGGAACAGCAGCTGTAGTGGTTCGCATCTTTTTGCGTATCACTAGAGATGCTGTGGGGTTCGTGTTCTTTTCTCCTTATTCGGCAGCCAGATTGTATACGTCCCCTCGCCCATCGCCGTCAGCCGCACCTGTCCTGTTCGGCTCAAACGATCGACTTCGAGAAAAACCTGGTTCCAGGTGAGCTCTGGTACGGTCAGCGCCAACTCATCGAGTTGACAACCAGGAGCACGGTGCACCGCGTCGAGGATTCTGTCAGCAAGAGTTCCTAACTGTGACATGGCGATCCCTCTCTTCTAAGCATCAGAGTGTCCCAAACCTGCCCCTTGACTGAGACCATTCCTCTCAGCCAACCCTCCCCAGATACGGGGAATGGATGGGCAAGGGAAGATCCTTCCCTCTGTCGCGAATAGGGCGCTATTGCTTGGGCATGCGAGTCGCCTCAGTGACCGGCGGCTCAATCTTGATTTGAGGCCCTTGAATCGTCGGCAGTTGACCGGCCCCCTGGGGCTTCACCAGTCTGGCATTATTGGGATCCACCAGCTTCTGGCCCGTGTGCGCATCCTCTGACGCGGCGGCGCTGCTGAGGGATTGCTCAACGGTCAGATTTTTTTGCCCGGTATCGTTGGCATACTCTCCGCCCGATGGATACCCGGGATGCTTGGGCAGCATCGCCGGATTCGCGGAGGCGAGAGAGGCACTCCCTACCAAGACGAGCCCTGTCATCACGATGGTGGAGAATTTCATGGCCTGCCCTCCTTTCATTGAAGACACCACCACCGTCTCGGCCAGGGATGATCCCGATACCGAACCGGAAAGTCTTCTCTGTCAGAGCTGCGACTCGCTGAAGCAAGAGCCGGCAGTCGTGATGTGCGACATCAAAGAATGCCGCGCTTCAGAAAGAGGCTGGCGTAGGAGCTGCGGGGACCGTGGGATCCATTGCGCGGGGGAGAATGCAACGCGCGTAGGAGAGAGCAGTCGAGGTAACTGGTACGTCAGGGCCTTATGCTACGCGTGAATGAACAGCGGGTCAAGGAGGTAGTTTTCGGGGGGAAGGTCACTCGGCGCCGACGCGATTGAGTTGCAATATTGGGAATGTTAAACGAGGGAAAGGGGAGGGGAGGACCTATTTGAATGCCTGCGTGGTGTTACAGCCACCGCACAGCGCATAGGTGGCTTAGCGGACGAGAGGGAGACCATGCTGCGACCGACCGTGGAAAGTGATGGCCCAGGCCAGCCTAGGCTTTTCACCAAATGTTGCGCTAGGATAAATGAGCCCTGGATCCTTCCATTTTTGTATTGGGCCTCCCTGAAGGTGCCCATGTCCATTTTATTGGAGCGTCTAGTATGGAGACCTATTACGCCATTTTAGAAATTCAAGAATCAGCGACTCCCGAAGAGATAAAGGATGCCTACCGACTTTTATTACAAGTCTGGCATCCCGACCGCTTTCACCATAGACCCAAGCTTTTGGTGAAGGCAGAGCAGAAGTCCGGGAAGATTAATGTGGCCTTCGAGACGCTGAGTGACCCTGTATTGAAACAACGGTATGACGAATGGCTACGTGCCTGCCATGGACCGAGTGCGAAGACTGTCGAGCCTGTGACGTGCCCTTCCTGTCAAACAACGTTTCACTCCACTCCCGAGCGAAATGAGAAATGGAATATTCACCGTCGGGACACTACCAGCGCAACGGTTCACGAAAATGAAACTTTTCCCCCTGCCCGAATGGCCATGGTGGCAATCGGCTTACTATTTACCGTAGTCATCGTATTCACGCTTACGAAACCTTCTAAGGTTATTATTTCCAACAAACCTGCGCAGACGGATGCAAAGGGGACACTTCCAAAGACTGAGCCGGTGGCAGTTGAAGAAGACCATCCGGTACACCACGCCGTGGATGTGCGCGATGGTGTTTCCAACAGATCTGCTCAGACGGATGAAAGGGAGCCACCTCCGAGGGATGCGCCAACGGCAGAAATCCAACAGGAGCGCCTGAATGGTCTTGATGCGATGCAGCGACAGCTGGCGCAGGCCCCTGGGCGTGCGCCAGCTTCCCCAGTGGAGATGAGCTCAACCGTAGACCTGCAACAACTGAAGACGCTGGGCGCCCAGGGCCATGCGTCGGCGCAGAACCAGCTTGGGCAGCTGTATGCCAACGGGCGAGGCGTGCCGCAGGACTATGCAACGGCTCAAGGATGGTATGAGAAAGCTGCCGCCCAGGGCCATGCGTGGGCGCAGAACCAGCTCGGCCAGCTGTCTGCCGACGGGCTGGGTATACCGCAGGATTATAAGAAGGCACGACGGTGGTGGGAACAAGCAGCAGCCCACGGTGTTGCACAGGCGCAGTACAACCTTGGACAACTGTATGCCAACGGGCGGGGAGTGCCGCAGGACTATGCGACGGCACGAGGATGGTACGAAAAAGCCGCCGCCCAGGGCCATGCGTCGGCGCAGAACCAGCTTGGGCAGCTGTATGCCAATGGGCGGGGCGTGCCGCAGGACTATGTGACGGCACGGAGATGGTATGAGAAAGCCGCCGCCCAGGGCAACGCGTGGGCGCAGGCCCAGCTCGCGTTGTTGTAGCAATGGGCGAGGCGTCGTGCGCAGGACTATCAAGGGAAAAGGGAGGAGGGGAGAACCTAGCAGGCTGCGGAAACACTATTGTGGCACGGTAGAAATTCAGTGGTTCGGGCGTCGCCTAAGACAACCGGAGGACATCGCGCAGGATGCTCAAAAAGGCTGCCCAGCAAGGCCGCAACGAGCGAAGATGCGAGGCGTACGCTTCGGTACGTTGAGCATCTGAGCGAAGCGAGAACGCCGCTGGGAGGCTTTTTCAGCATCCTGCTATTGAATGCCCGCCTGGCGTTGAAGCCACCGCACATACTTCACGATCTGATCGACATCCCCAGGGGTAACGCCTTCGACCTTCGGCATGTTGCCGAACTCCCAATGGTGCGCCTTGACGCCGTCGGCCGCAGCCCGTTGGAAGGCCTGATCCCCGTGATGGTTCGGCTCGTAGACCTTATGCACTAACGGAGGTCCGTGGTCGGTTCCCGCCGCTTGTTTCCCATGACAGGCCGCACAATTCGTGTTGAATGTGGATTCGCCCGCTTGGAACTCGGCCGGCACAGGACCGCCACCAACTGCCGGCTTGGGCTCCGAGGAGTCGCAGGCTGCGAGGAGGCCTAGCCCCAGCAACCACACTC
>JBKJZK010000354.1:0-4847 GCA_046715215.1 Nitrospiraceae bacterium | reverse complement strand
GATGGCAGCTGATGCGCGCTCGTTCTCGCCCGAACCACTTCAGGAATTGTTTGCGATCTTCACGCAAGCGGAGGATTCGCTCAGGCTCAGTGCCCATCCTCGGTTCGTGCTCGAAACAGCGGCCGTGCGTGCGACGCGGTTGCTGCGTCGAACGGAGGGGAAGTCGCCCCAAGCGGTGCAGCCA
Source organism: Nitrospiraceae bacterium (assembly GCA_046715215.1). GTDB lineage: Bacteria > Nitrospirota > Nitrospiria > Nitrospirales > Nitrospiraceae > Palsa-1315. Next base: position 4,663 of record JBKJZK010000354.1, on the reverse strand, counting down.
GCTCAACCACGCACACCTCAGCCTGGTTCAATGCGCGTGGGCCAGCCGGTCTCGCCGGTTCGTGCTGCAGATCCAATGCCTTCCTCGCCACCGCGGCCTCCTCAATCCACGGCTCCGGAATCGACCGCTCCGATGCCGTCGAAGTCTTCTGTTGTGGGGAGTACCGCGCCTCCACGAGGCCTCTCGACGAATCCTCCAAACGTCCGATCCCCTGGCATTGCCGGTGAGGTGAAGGCTTCGATGCCTGTGGCATCGCCCCCAATTAATGACGGGCGCCTTGCGGTGACGCTCAATTGGGAACAAGTCCAAGAGGAAGTGGCCAATGCCTCTTCCAGGATTGCCGCCTTCCTGGAAAGAGGGCGGTTTGTGGGCGTGGATGGCCATGTCGTGACGATTGGATTTGCCAAGCAGGAGATGGCGGCCCGAGGGATGATCCAGAACCCTGATAATATGGCGGTGCTCACATCGATATGTGAACGACTGAGCGGGCAGACGGTTCGGCTGCGGATTGTCGAATTGACAGAGTCGGATCCTCCCGGACCGACGATGGCGCAGCTCAAGGCGGCGAAGGAAAAAGAACAACGGTTGGTCATCTTCGAGCAAGCGCGGGCACATCCGGTCGTCAAGCAGGCGCTGGAGATGTTCAACGCAGAGCTCGCAGAGGTCAGACCGGTGTTGAGACAGAAGGAGGTCGAGGAATGAAGAATCCGTTGGGCAATATGGGAAATATTCTGAAGCAAGCGCAGGCGATGCAGGCACAAATGGCGAAGGTACAGGAACAGGCCGCGTCGAAGACCGTGACCGGGACGGCCGGCGGTGGCAGTGTGACGGTCACCGCCAATGGGGCTATGCAGCTTGTCGGCATCGTCATTGATCCCGAAGTGGTGAAAGGTGGCGATGTGGAGATGGTGCAAGATTTGGTCATGGCCGCGTCGAACGATGCCCTCAGGAAGGTTCGTGAGATGATGGCGGATGAGATGAAGTCGGTTACGGGTGGAATGAACGTCCCCGGACTCCTCTAGCAGGTGCGGAAGAACTATGTTGGCAGGTGAGAACTTCGATGGTTTGCGCGTGTGGCACAACAGTAAAACATTCCCGCAGGATGCTCAAAAAGGTCGTCCAGCAAGGCCGCAGCGAGTGAAGGACCGAGGCGTACCCTCTGGGGTACGTGGAGGGTCTGAACGATGCGAGAACGCCGCTGGCGGGCTTTTTCAGCATCCTGCTAGTGGGCGATCACGTCATGGCGGTTGATCAACAAGGATTACTTGCACGGTTGGTGCGCGAGTTAGTCCGTCTTCCAGGCATCGGCCAAAAATCGGCGCAGCGATTGGCGTTCCATGTCTTGAAGGCCGAGCGCGAAGACGCGTTTCGCCTGGCCGAGGCGATTCGTGCCGTCAAAGACGGGCTCTCATTTTGTCGACAATGCCGGAACATCGCCGAGGGAGAGCTCTGCGAATTTTGTCTCGATCCGAAGCGAGATCAGACGAGAATCCTGGTGGTGGAAGAACCGAGTACGACCTATGCCATCGAGCGGGCTGGCGCCTACCGCGGGTTGTACCATGTATTGCTCGGTGCCTTGTCTCCGTTGGATGGCGTCGGGCCGTCCGATATCAGGGCCGAGGAATTGGTCGACCGGGTGAAGCTTGGGGGAATTGAGGAAGTAATCCTCGCGACCAGTCCGACGATCGAAGGCGAGGCGACCGCGATTTATTTAACGAACCAACTGAAACCTCTTGGTGCGCGGGTCTCCCGTATCGCCTATGGCATTCCGGTCGGGATGGATATCGAGTATGCCGACGAAGTGACGCTGCTCAAGTCGATCGAAGGCCGTCGGGATCTGTAGCAGGATGCTGAAAAAGCCCGCCAGCGGCGTTCTCGCATCGCTCAGAGGCTTAACGCACCGAAGCGCACGGCCTCGCATCTTCGCTCGCTGCGGTCTTGCTTGGGACAAGGCGAGTCTCGGCGCGCCAGGGTTGGGCGGGTGAGAAGTCTGGTCTTTTTGAGCACCTGCAAGCATGTATTCCTGCTGTGCCATACACGTGAACCATCAAAGTTCTAGCCAACTAATATAGTTTTTCCGCAGATTGCTAGTGAATGCCGGTGGGGCGAGATTGCGGGCACACGCTGCCCATTGACCCCCCCCCAGACCCCTGTTATAGTTTTGCTCGTTTCGAACGGTTGTACTCCTCAAGCAGGTTGCGGTATGAAGACAGGCACTTCCGCCAAGCGCATTTCGCCCGCTCCATCAGCGGCGCAATCTGTCACTGCGAAGCGCAGAGCCAAGACATCGTCCCCCGGGAAAAAATATGCGGCTATTCGTCGCGACCTTGAGCGGCAGCGCAAGGCCATGTTGGACGAGGCGGTCGAGGGCTTGGCCAATCCAAACGGTCAAGAGGCGTTCCCGGATGTCAGCGATCAGGCGTCTGCGGAGGCCGAGCAGAATTTTTTGATGCGTATCCGTGAGCGCGAGCAACGATTGATCAAGAAGATCGACGAGGCGCTTGAGCGAATGGTCCAGAACACCTATGGCATCTGTGAGCGCTGCGAAGAAGAGATTCCCTATCCGCGACTGAAAGCCCGCCCAGTCACCACCCTCTGCATCAACTGCAAGACGCTCGAAGAACAGGAAGAGAAGATTCGGCGTTGAAACTGGTGCTCCTTTCCAGCTCGAACCGCCTAGAAATGCAGTGCAACCCCTCCTACTACGAGGTTTGAAGCGATGGTCCACCGTTCGCTGTATCCCGGTGAAGCCCCGGCACCGTCGTAAGTAAACGTGTGCCAGCCCGTAGTTCTTTTCCATTCCCCGAAGAGCGCAAAGTTTCGAAAAATGAAAAACTTGATGCCGACCACACCTTGGAGGGCTGGGGAGTAACTCGTTTCTTGATGTGAAACGATGGGGACTGAGGTGCGAGCGCGCTGCACACCAAGGCCGACTCCGATATATGGGTAGAATCTACCTTGAGGAAGCTCCGGTGTTACCCAAATCGGATAGCGAAACAGCAGATTCGTCGCGAGCCCATTCACACTGAAATCTCGGGGTGAGGTGAAGGTGACAGATCCGAGTTCAAAGCCAGGGGTGAGTGAGGTCCCAGTGGCTCCGGCTGTCTGTTGGTGAAGATCTGCGGTAAACCTTGTGTAATCTAACTCAAGGCCGATTTGTGGCTGCCAGTTGTATTGTCGCGGCAGATACCAGGCCGTGACCTTGGCGCCAAAGGTCGAAGAATCATTTAAACTTACTCCATGCGCTGTTCCGGTCGTAAACCCACTCCCTTCACCAAAATTGATTTTGACGTCTTCGTTGGAATTAAAGGCTTTGCCTCCGAACGCGCCGACTGAAAACTCCCAGTTCCGTTCGGCTTGAGCCTGGAGCGGCAGAAGGAGTAGAGCCGTGACTACCAAGACGATTGCTCGCACACCAGCCCAGGTAGGTTGTTCCATATCGTGCTCCCATTCTTCTAGACAGAGCGATGGGAGGAGCCTACCGCGAGATCGAGCGGGCACCACAAAAACATCTAATTTGACACTTTGTGAGTGGAACGGGACGATGGACTGGGGGTAGGCTAGTGTTTCAGCGCCTTAACGCGTTGTTGGACGAGGGCAATGCGACCGGCTTCATCAGGGATACCTTCGACCAGCGCGAGATAGGTCTCATACTCCGAGAGGGCCCGTTTAGGATTCGTGGGCTCGTAGACCTCAGCCAAGTTGTAGCGGGCAATGGCATAGTTGGGGCGAAGCGTGACGGCTTTTTCGAATGAGGCGAGCGCGTTCGCCTTGTCTCCCAGCTTGGTATACACCGTGCCGAGGTTGTTCAAAATTTCCGGAGTGTTGGGCCTGATGGTCAACGACTGAAGCAATTCCGACTTGGCCTTCTCGTGCTCTCCCTTCCCTTCCCACGCCAGCCCCAGTTTGTGGTGAGCTTCTGCCAGCCACACTTTATTCGTAAAGCCGCTTGCGATCGCTTTCTGATAGGCCGTGGCCGCGGTATCGTAGTTCTGGGTCCCGCAGTAGGAGAGTTGTGCAGTTTGGCCGCGCGCGAATTGCTGAAGCGAGAGGAAGGGTTCCTTGTCCTCCGCGCCTTGACTGTCCACCTGTTGCCCGGGCTTCTGGCCCCTTGGATGGCGCAACCGTTCCAAGAACTCGCGTCGATAGGGTGAGAACAGCCGTACATAGGGGTCGATCGTCACAGAAGCCTGGAGCAACGCCGGCTGCTCGCGCGTGCCTAGGACCAAGTACTGTGTCGTCGTTTTCTCGTCGCCGGTTTCGTACAGGGCGCTGGAGTCCATGCTTGTCTTTGAGGACAGATTCGCCACGTTGAGATAAAACTCCAATGTCGGTTTCAGCAGCGTTAAGGTGTGGCGGAGGACTGGGTAGGGATTCAAGTCAAGTCCGGACGGAAAGGTAAAGACGGTTCCGACCAGCATTCCATCTTCATCGAAAAAGTAGGACTCGTCGCCATGCGATGGGCTTCGGCCGGCAGGGAGAACCAATTCTTGTCCGGCGCCCCAGTCTTGTGTCTTGAGCGAAGAGGCAGGATGTGTCTTGAGGAAACCGGACTTCGAAGTGCAGAGGGTCGTGGGCTTCAGGAGGACTAGATCGCTTTCAGACGGTGGGAGGATCGGTTTTCGAGCCGGAGTTTCGCAGGCGTTCAGCAAGAGACTCAGTC
>JBKJZK010000353.1:0-4752 GCA_046715215.1 Nitrospiraceae bacterium | reverse complement strand
CGGGAGTTTAAGGGCAAGCTGATCGGTACCGATGCGAAGACGGATATCGCGATCGTGAAAATCGAAGCGACAGGGCTCCCGACCATTCCTTGGGCCGATTCCGACCAACTGGAGGTCGGGGAGTTTGTGTTGGCCGTGGGGAGTCCATTTGGGCTCACCCAGACCGTGACGATGGGGATCGTCAGTGCAGTCGGACGAGCCAGCATGGGAATTGCCGAATACGAAGACTTCATCCAGACCGATGCGGCGATCAACCCAGGCAATTCCGGAGGCGCGTTAGTCAACGTGCGTGGCGAATTAGTCGGGATCAATACGGCGATCTTCAGTCAAAGCGGCGGCAACATGGGTATTGGGTTTGCGGTGCCCAGCAACTTGTCGCGCGCCGTCATGGATCAGTTGGTACGGTCGGGGAAGGTCGTCCGTGGCTGGCTTGGTGTCGCGATTCAAGATTTGACTCCTGAGTTGGCCACACAGTTCGGGATCACCGAGACGAAGGGCGTGCTCGTCAGCGATGTCATGGAGGAGAGTCCTGCGAAGAAGGCTGGATTTGAGCGCGCAGATGTCATTATCGAATATGACGGCAAGTCGATGGATTCGCCGACGCATTTGCGGAATGCCGTTGCACAGACTCCGATCGGGAAGAAAGTCCCGGTCAAGCTGATTCGAGACAAGAAGCCCAAGACGCTCGAGGTCGCGATTGTGGAACAGCCGAAATCGTTAGGACAGTCCGGCGCAGAGGAGAGCAGGGAGTCAGCGGTGCCAACGGGGGTCCTTTCGGATCTTGATGTCCGCGAGTTAGGCGAGGAACTGACTGCTCGGTACGGATTGAAGGCCACCGAGCGTGGTGTGGTGGTGGTCAGGGTCAAGCCCGGAGGCACGGCGGAGGAAATGGGAGTGCGCGAAGGCGATATTATTCTCGAAGTCAATCGCAAGGCGGTGGGTTCGCTCAAGTCCTATGAACAAGCCGCCTCCGGCCTTGCCAAGGATCAAGCGGTCCTCTTGCTGCTCAAACGGAAGGGCCAAACGATCTATCTCACGCTGCGGCCCTAACAGGCTGAGGAGAAAGCCCGCCAGCCTGTCTTGTTCATTCGGTCTGTTCGGTCGGTCTCGTTTGTTTGGTTTGTTTGGTTTGTCTTGTTTATTTGGTTGAATCAGACTAATCGGGAAACCAGATGAACCAAATTAACCAGATAAACAAAACAAACAAGATCAACCAGACAGACCAGATAACAAGACAGACCCGGCTTGTCCAAGAAGTGCCTGCCTGTGCGGGTCCGCGCGCAGACAGGTGGCCTTGCATATGACCACGACTCGTTCGCCTCGCGTCGAACCGATCCCTCGTCAGGTTCCTTTGGTGGTGGCGCTCGTGCCGGCTGCCGGCCGCGGGCTTCGGATGGGCGGTGCCGTCCCCAAACAATTTCTTTCGTTGGGTGGTGAGCCGCTCATCATTCAGTCGTTGCAGGCGTTGCAAGCTGCTCCCGTGGTCGACCAGATCATTCTTGCTGTTCCACCTGCGGACGTCGAATATTGTGAGAACGAGATCGTTTCGAGGCATCGATTCACCAAGGTGACGACGGTGTTGGCTGGTGGTGCAGAGCGACAGGATTCGGTGCGTTATGCGCTCGCTCAGGTTCCCTCGGACACAGAGATCGTGCTCATACACGACGCCGTGCGTCCATTTGTGACGCAACGGATGATCAATGAGGTCGTGGCTGCGGCGAGGAAAGAGGGAGCGGCGATTATTGCGCTTCCGATGCGGGATACCGTGAAGCAGGTACGGATGGATGGGATGATTGAGCGAACGGTCGATCGCACCCCCTTGTGGCTCGCTCAAACTCCGCAGGCCTTTCGACGGGACTGGATCGAGACCGCTCACAGAAAAGCGCATGCCGAAGGGGTGCGGGCTACCGATGACGCATTCCTTGTGGAATGGCTGGGGTATTCGGTTGCGGTGGTTGAGGGAAGCGGGGAGAACATAAAAGTGACGAGGCCTGAAGACCTGGTGATCGGCGAGGCTATTTTGGCGTCGCGGATGAAGGGAAGCGGGACGGGAGAGACGGGCGACGGTTCGAGGTTCGAAATTCGAGGTTTTCGGACCTTCGAACCCTGAACTTTCGAACTTCGGATCGCGCCAGCCTCGCAATTCTCGCTGCAAATAATGCATGGCGAATCATGAGGAGCGCCTATGACGATGCGAGTGGGCTGCGGCTATGACATCCATCCGTTGGGACCAGGACGAAAGCTGATTCTCGGCGGGATCGAGGTGCCTCACAGTAAGGGTTTGTTGGGACATTCCGATTCCGATGCCTTAGTCCATGCCCTCTGCGATGCGTTGCTTGGAGCGATGGGTGAAGGAGATTTAGGCCGGCACTATCCCAGTTCCGATCAGCGGTTCAAAGATATTTCGAGCCTGAAGCTGTTGGAGGATGTGGTCGGGAAGATGCGGGGGAAGGGGTATCGCATCGTGAACGTCGATACGGTCATTATCGCACAGGCCCCCCGGCTCAGTTCGTACTTGGCAGCCATGCAGAAGCAGATGGCGCAGGTGCTCGAGGTCGATCCTGACCTCGTCAACGTCAAGGTGAAGAGTGGAGAGGGAATCGGCATGATCGGTCGGGAGGAAGGGATTGCCGCGCAAGCGGTCTGTCTGATCGAGAGAGTCTAATAGGATGCTGAAAGCCGGAACGTTATCAAGTCGCCAAGTCGAAGGTGTATCTTTGGATATGAAAGAGCGATTTCGTGACGAACCGTCATGAATAATGTGGGCTAACGGCCCGATGGTGATGTAATATTCACAACGGAGACTTGGCGGCTTTGTGACGTGATCACGTTTAGACGCTATGCTAAAGGCCATTAAAGCGGACCTTCTCGCGGTCTTCGACCGAGACCCGGCGGCGACCAGCTGGCTTGAAGTCGTGCTGACCTATGCCGGCTTTCATGCCGTGATGGCCTACCGCGTGTCCCATTGGCTCAAGACCCATCACGTCCCGTTCCTTCCCCGCGTCATTTCTCAGGTTGCCCGTTGGCTGACGGGAATCGAAATCCATCCCTCGGCTACGATCGGCACCGGGTTCTTCATTGACCATGGCATGGGTGTGGTCATCGGCGAGACGGCAGAGATCGGAGATTACGTGACCCTGTTCCAAGGCGTGACGCTTGGAGGGACGGGGAAGGAACGAGGGAAGCGTCACCCCACGCTTGGCAATCACGTGGTCGTCGGGGCCGGAGCCAAGATTCTCGGCGGGATCACGATCGGGGACAATGTGAAGATTGGCGCCAATTCAGTTGTACTTAAGAATGTCGCCGCCAATTCCACCGTCATTGGAGTGCCGGCCCGTGTCATTAAAACTCAAGGCGAGCGGCTACCCGATGCCACCATGGACCACAGCAACCTGCCGGACCCCATCAGTGACCGGCTCTTGGCACTCGAGCAGGAGTTGATCGAACTGCGAAAGAAGCTGGAAAATCAGGACCCCCCCCGCCTGTTCTAACCCCAAGCAGTCGAATCCTCAGTCGTCCTCTACTTCGTGTGTCGTCGCGTAGCCGGAGGTGTATCTCATGACAGAGGTGTTCACGACACGGCTGTTTGCTGCGCCTATTTAGATGGATGAAAACCAATCTTATTGTCTTCTCGGTCTTGCAAGCCCGTGAAGTACACAAGGACCGAGTCAAGCTTCTGCATCAGAATGGCCCGCTCGCACCACAGACCGTCGAGATACGTTACGTCACCCGTCTGGCTGTTGCACGAAGCGACAAATCGTTTGAGCGCGTCTTGCGGAACCTTGGACTCCTACAGATCAATGCCCAGTGACTTCTCAAGTTTCTCGATCGCTGCGTTAAACTCGTCGACCCATCGCTCTTCAACCTGGGGGCGCTTCGGAACGTTAGCCCGAATCGAGGTGATAGCGGCATACGCCCTCAGAATCTGGTCATCGTCATTCATTATTTGGCCATGATCTGGACGTGAGCTGCGTAGCCCAATCGCTTTAGCAATTGTTCACAGTCGTCCCATGTCAGACCGAAGGCACGGACGTCCGCTACGCCAAGGCGTGCCACGACATCCCGGATAGCGGTGAAATGTTGGGGCTCGAATTCTCCCTCCATCATGGCGGACTCAGCCCAGGCGACAAGGTCGGCCAGTGACAGATCATGCTGGAGATACGCTGCCAGTTTGTCAGCAACCATCTGGTGAGTGATGACTTCTTTCATGACATGACCTTTTGGTGGCCCTGGTCTACCGGGTACTTGTGATGAATTTCAACAAGCTTGCCCGTGTCGTCGTATATCTCCTGATAAAATCGCACCGTCACCTCGTCGTCGTCAAACTCTTTCACGTACCGAGCCTTCCAGCCCTGCTTGCCCAATACATCAAACCAGTATCGCCGTCCCTCAGGAGTGAGAACCTCCCAATTGGAAAATTTCTGCTCATTCTGTTCGCGTGTGCCCACTGGTTCTGAAGACTCTAATAAATCAATGCCTTGGTCAAGCTTTATATCAGTTCTCCAGGAAATTTCCCACAACCTCCATGCGCGCGCGAGTTATGTGGGCTACAGGAGCGCGGGAGCTGATGGCCTGTGTTGGGGGGGGAATGAATGGCGAACCGGCAAGCAAGCCTGCCACGCGCTGAACGGTGTTGGATTGCAGGACTCTCAACCCATTACACTCAATCAGTGCACTGATGGGAGGAGTGCGCGAGGGGGGCGGGTCAGCCCGCGTGTCTCCCGGGGCGACCCTTCCGGGCGTGACCTCGCG
>JBKJZK010000352.1:0-4391 GCA_046715215.1 Nitrospiraceae bacterium | reverse complement strand
CAGCGACTCCAAGGCGGCAGACCAGGGCCCTTCGGCCAACGAGCGTGACGCCATCCTCCGCGCCTTGCAGGGGCTGACGCTCCATCAGGCTCGGCAGGTCATCACGCAATGCGTCGTAGAAGACGGTACACTCTCCGCCGATGACGTTCAGAAGATTCTGAAGCGCAAGGTGCAGGCAATCAAGGATGGCGGTCTGCTTGAATACTATCCGCTTGAAGACAACCGGTTCGAATTGGGCGGATTCGCCAATCTGAAATCCTGGCTGGAACGTGCGAAAGTCGGTTTTACGGCAGAAGCCAAGGCGCTCAATCTCACACCCCCTAGGGGAATCATGCTCGTGGGAGTGCCAGGCTGCGGTAAATCGCTGGCCGCTAAGGCCATCGCGCGGGAATGGCAGCTTCCGCTCCTCAAGCTTGACGCAGGCCGGTTATTCGACAAATTCGTCGGTGAGTCGGAGAAAAACTTCCGCAAGGCGATCGAGATGGCTGAATCACTGTCCCCCATCGTTCTATGGATTGATGAAATCGAGAAGGCGATGGCTGCGGGGGGTGGAAGCGGCGAGGCCGATGCAGGGTTGAGCCGGCGGCTATTCGGCGCATTTCTCACGTGGCTTCAGGAGAAAAAACAAGAGGTCTTCGTCGTGGCCACCGCGAACAATCTTTCGTTGCTTCCCCCCGAACTCCTTCGCAAGGGCCGATTTGATGAAATCTTTTTTGTGGACCTGCCGGACGACAGGGAGCGGGAATCCATCTGGAAGATTCACCTGGGTCTTCGGAAGCAGGACGTGAAACAGTTCGATCTGCTCAAGATCGTCAGCGCCAGCGACGGCTTCAGCGGCTCAGAAATCGAACAGGCTGTGGTCGCAGCCCTCTATCGGGCACTCCACCAAAAAACACCGCTGACGACCGATCTTTTGATCGAAGAGCTGACCCATACGGTGCCGCTCTCCGTCACCCGGCGTGAAGACATCGATCAGCTCCGGGAGACAGCCCAAGGCCGGTTTGTCAACGTAAGGTGAGGCCAATGCGATTCCTCTTCATCATAGCGACTATCGCGATCGTGGCGCTCGTGGGCTGTACTATGCCACAGGTCGAAGGCCCTCGCGCATCGGAACCGAAAACTCGCCCCTGTTGTCGATCCGTCGAGCGCGCACCGAGCCGGAGCGCGATCGTACGGACAGCGACCAAACTCGTGGGCGCCAAAACGATTGAGAGCAACGGACGACGCGTCGCCTATGACTGCGCCGGGGTGACCCGAGCCGTCTTCCTCAAACACGGGATCGACCTCTATAGCGGTGAACCAAGCGACTCTCACGCCAATGGCGTTCGAATCATCCATGCCCACATACGGCAACAAGGCATGTTCCACCAGGGACCGGTTGTCCACCCCGGCGATCTCGTCTTCTTCAACAACACATGGGACTACAACGGGGATGGCAAGGTGAACGACCCGCTGACGCACATCGGAATCGTCGAGCGGCAGGAGACGGATGGCACTGTGGTCTTCATCAGTCGCGTGGCCAGTGCCGTCGAACGCTACCATATGAATCTCCGCCTGCCCCACGTCCACAAAACCGCCGACGGCCGAATCCTTAACGACTATCTTCGCCGCAAGAATGTCTTCGACCCAGCCAATACCAGCTACCTCACGGGGGAGCTCTTTGTGCAATTCGCCACTCGGGTGGGACACTAGCCCGCGCCTATGAACCGTGAGCTGCAAATATGCAAGGAAAGGCACGATCCGTAGGGGAACCTTCCAGAAAGCTGGTGGACTTTTTCAACTGCCTGCTACAGTACACGGCGGAATATGCCGATATTCACACAGTGACGGGTATCGACATCCCGACTGAGTTCCGGCCCGCATTATTTATGACGGTTCGTTGCGAAATCGCTGAGCCGCGTCGCGAGACCAGCGCGCGGAGCCCTGAGGACCCGATGCGTACTCGTGCAGTACGTTGAGGGTCCGAGGGGCGAGCCCGCTGGCCGAAGGCTTGTCGTAGCAGCGGATCGGCGATTGCAGCAGAAGCGCTCATGAATAATGCGGGCTAGGGTCACCATTTTTTCAATAACCTGCTAAAGTTATTTTATGGCACCTGTATCGCAGAAGACCTCGACCAGGAAATCCGGCCCTCTCCGCAAGAGGCTCCTCGACATGCGTGGCAGCCTCTTGGGTCTCCATAAGGCCCTCATCCTGGCAGAGCAAGTAACTTACGAACGCATCAATGGCCGTGTCGCGTCAACCAGCGAACTGCTGCAATTGGTGTTGAACGATCCTTGGTTTACCTGGCTTCACCCCTTATCTCAGCTGGTGGTTCGTATCGATGAGCTCTTGGATGACGAGTCCGAGCTATTGCTTGTTGAGGTGGAGCACTTTCTGATAGAAGCCCGAGCCCTCATTCGTCCTTCGGAGGTAGGAGACGGTTTCGAACGGAGCTACTACGAAGCCCTTCAGCGGGAGCCCGACGTCATCTTCGCCCACGTCGAAGTGAAGAAACTCCTGACCAAGATCGCTGCGTAATATTCTGAAATACTCGCGCCTCATCCCGCATATCCCTTACCCCTGGATCAAGTTTTCTCCGCCGCTGCCGATATACTCTATACGGTGCAGAGGACAGCGGACGGTTCTCGCACAGCCCTCAAGCTGTTCAAAAAGACCGTCCAGTACAACTGCAGCGAGTGAAGGCCGAGCAACTGCCTTGAAGGTCAAGCACGCAGACAACGATAATCCCTACTGCTAACGACGAGAGACGAGCCACGGAAAAACTGCTTACCAAAACAGCCGCGCAATCTCCCTCACCCAAAAACACGAAAGCGGCCGTCCCATAAGGACCGACCGCCTCGTTTCGAGCGTATGGTGCTCGCGTGACGCTATCGATTAGTTTTCCTCGTGCTTGTCCTTGTCCCCATGCTTCTCACGATCGCCATGCTTGCCACGGCCGCGAGCATTATCACGGCCATGCTTTCCATGTTCGCCGGCCGCTTCGCCCGCACGATCCAGACCGCGCTTCTTGCCGTGCCCCTTCCCTTTGCCTTTTCCCTTGCCCTTCCCGTCGTGCGCTTCCTTCATCTCATGCTTATCGCCCTTCTTCTCCCCTTCCAGAGCCGGAGCTGGAGCAGGAACCGGCGTAGCCGTCTGCGGCGCTGGGGCCGGAGCGGGAGGTAGTGTCGTCGGAGTCGGCGCTGGAGCAGGCAGTTGCGCTAAGGCGCTGGTAAAGGCTACAACACGGCAACGGCCGTCAATGAGGCGACTGTTCTGATCATACGATTCCTCCCTTAGTTAGGTTCAAATGACAAGGTGGTGACCCACCTCCTTTGCCTCAACATCGCAAAGCCGATGCCACAGCGAGGGGAGAAAACCGCCTACTTTTTCAAGAAAACGGAGGGGAACGCTCCGCGGTTCGATCGATCTGCACAAAGGCTGAGGCGGGATGGAGGGCAAACCAGCCTGCCAGACTGGCTATAACCGCCCTTCGTCGAGCTCGATCACATCAGCCCAGGTGGAGACAGGAGGGAGGGAACTAACCGCCACAGCACGCTTCGTAGCCACTTCTTGCAGCCGTCCCTGAAACCGTTGTCGTGCAGCATCATCTTTTGGACCAGAGGACAGAAGCCCCTGGCTCCATTGGGCGATCTCTTGCTCGGATGGTTTTCGACTGTTGGCCGTCACCCAGGCGAGCAATTCGTCATCCGTCCCGCCAGCCAACACCCGCTGTTCAAACGTCTTCGGATCGATCTGGAGAAAATCAACCAGGTACTTATCGAAACCCACCGTGATGTAATTGTATTCCTGAATCTTGCCTGCATGCCGCAGAAGAATCTTGTCAATAAACCGCCCCAAGTGGGCGATACCACCGAGGAGGAATTTGGGACTGCGGGGGTAAGTTTGAGCATTCATTGAACCCGACCCTCCACTCTTGCGTCTAAAGCATGTTCATCAAAGCCGATCTTCCCTCGAAGCCGACGAATACTTCCCTGCCCTTTCACTTTGATAAGCAGGCGAAGCCCTTCTTCAACAACCGCACGTTTGGTACTAAGGCCGGTGACTTTCAGCGCCTTCCGTAAGAGAGTGTCATTGATCTCAATGCTGGATCGCATGCAAGTCTCCGCCTGCTGTAATGATTCAAACCATACACATGAAAAAAAGAAAAGTACAGGAATGGTCTACCGCAGAATGACGAGCGCTGGCATGCCGCCGCTGCTCCCCACCTCCCAGAACGACCCTTCCGGGCTTGGCCGAGCGGAAGCCTTCTGGAATTCCTTCAGCTGCGATCCTTCGATCGCAGTGCTTCAGTCAGTTCCAGCTTTCCTTCTCAGCCAAGCCTCGGTGGGTCCCCGTTCTTTCGGTGAGGTCGCGCGGCAGCATGCCAGCGCTCGGAGCAATCAACGGTTCGT
>JBKJZK010000351.1:0-3412 GCA_046715215.1 Nitrospiraceae bacterium | reverse complement strand
TCGTCAGCAACAGCACCCCGTTCAGCATCGACTCGGTGGTGCTGGCATACAGCAAGATGGTCCCGAGCACCGGCCCGACGCAAGGCGTCCACCCGGCGGCAAACGCCACGCCGATCAAGAACGATCCTACAAACCCGACCGGTCGATTTCTGAATTGGAAGCGGTGCTCCATTTTCAGAAAATTGATATTTAAGATTCCCAATAAATAGAGGCCGAAGATGACGATCAGTACCCCGCCGATCCGGCGAATGTAATCTTGATAGGTAATGAACGCCTGTCCGATGAAGCTGGCCGATGCGCCGAAGGACACAAATACGGCTGAAAATCCGGCAATAAACAACAGGGCGTTGACGACAATGGCTTTTTTGAACTTCGACCGCACCGTCGAGTCGGTGAGTTGTTCGATGGATAGCCCGGTGATGTACGAAATGTAGGAGGGCACCAGCGGAAGCACGCAGGGCGAGACGAACGACAGCAACCCAGCCGAAAAGGCCGCCACGAGAGAAATATTAGTGATCGATTGCGACAATGTCGAACAGACTCCTAGCAGACTTCGGAAAAACTCTGCAGGCACGATGAAATTTCACTGATCCGCATATCTGGGACAACAGACAAACACCACGCAGGATGCTCAAAAAGTCCGTTCAGCAAGGCCGCAGCGAGTAAAGAAGCGAGGCGTACGCTTCGGTACGTTGAGCCTCTGAGCGATGCGAGAACGATGCTGACGGATTTTTTCAGCATTCTGCTAGGATTTCATCAACATCTGCACTAACTGCTGCGCTTCTGAAGCTCCCCAGTCGCGTGCGCCGAAGATCTGGTGACGGACAACCCCCTGTCGATCGACCATGAAGGTCATCGGGAGGCTCCGAGCGCCATAGGTCAATCCCACGCGATAGTCGGCATCGTGCAGGATGGGAAACGTCAAGTGGTTCTCTTGCTGAAACGGTCTGGTGACCGACACACCTTGTGCGTCGGTGGACACGGCGAGAATCTCAAAATCTTTCCGCAAAAACGTCCGATAGAGCTGCTCCATCGCCGGCATCTCTACCCGGCAGGGGCCGCACCAGGTAGCCCAAAAATTCAGCAGTACCACTTTGCCACGCAAGTCCGAAAGCGCCACGAGATGGCCATTCAAATCCCGGAGCTGGAAATTCGGTGCCGGCGCACCCAGCTTGACGCCGTTGCGCGCAGCAACGGGCAGGATATCTGGTGCCGCCACACCGCCTATCCCAACCATCACGGCCATCAGACATAGGACCGTTCCAGCAATCGCGAGCCTCATCATCTTTCCCTCGCTCCGCGATCCGATTGCTGAGAGTCCGCCATTTTGGGCGTGACGGTGAGCCACTTGGTCAAGCCTTGCACACTGTCGAGTCTCCTCCAGTCACGCGGCCCCCCTGACAATCTCGAGGATGACGCCCAGCCGAACGACGAAAAACGTTTCTGTCACGCCCATGCGTCTGTTCGTCGAATGGCCGGCAGGAGCCAACGCCATGACCGGCCGACGCGCAAAAAGATTGGCGATGCAGGGTCAGTGCGGCGAGATAGAGCAAAAACGTCATGTCGAAAAGAAGCAAGGATCGGATCATCGTGTTCTCGTCGATCGATTCAGGCCAAGGTGCTTCCATGTATCATACTCAAAACAATGCCAGCTTGACTACTCGACCCCGTCTGAGGAGCGGGACATTCTTGCTGAGGAGCGTATCTTGGTTTCCGTTCATGCCGACGTCTCCTCCTCTTCACATCACAAAGATCGCCCCTCAGACCCTCGAACAGAGAGCGTTGGCGTGAGGAACTCGTATACGGGGAAGGTTTTTTATTCAGTTCCACGGGGAGTAGGAAAGCCTGCGTGAGTCCAAGATAAGTTTGGTCATGTTACAAGTGGCCCGAGACGACTGTCTAGTACCGGGGCGTCAGCATCCCGGACGAGTCCCCTACCTTCGGAGGAATGGACAACAGTGGACTCATTCAGATACTATCGCACGGATTCAGCTTTTGTCCGATCACCGATCACCTGAACCCAGAGGGGCAAATGAGACACAACTACCTGTTCACATCGGAGTCCGTCACGGAAGGACATCCGGACAAGATCGCCGACCAGATCTCCGACGGAATCCTCGACGCGCTCATCGCCAAAGACAAGTATTCTCGAGTGGCCTGCGAGACGATTCTGACCACCGGAATTGCCTTCGTGGCCGGTGAAATCTCCACCAAGGCCTACGTCGAAATTCCCGATATCATTCGCGAGGTCATTAAGGATGTCGGCTACTGCGATGCCGCCTGGGGATTCGACTATCACACTTGCTCCGTCCTCACGGCCATTCACCAGCAGTCGGGCGATATCTCCATGGGCGTAGATTCCGGCGGCGCCGGCGACCAGGGATTGATGTTCGGCTATGCGACCAATGAGACGACTGAACTCATGCCGATGCCGATCGTCCTCGCCCATCGGCTCACCAAGCGGCTGGCTGAAGTCCGAAAAAAGAACATCCTGCCCTGGGTTCGTCCCGATGGAAAATCCCAAGTGACCGTGGAGTACCGGAATGGAAAACCGGTGCGGATCGACACGATCGTCGTTTCAACACAACACAGCCCCGACGTGACGAACAAGCAGATCGAGCGCGACATCATGGAGAAGGTCATCAAGCCCATGATGCCGAAAGGGCTCTACGACCCGGCCAGCGTGAAACACCACATCAATCCTACCGGCCGTTTCGTGGTCGGCGGTCCGATGGGCGACACCGGACTGACGGGCCGCAAGATTATCGTCGACACCTATGGCGGCCACGGCAGCCATGGAGGCGGCGCCTTCTCCGGCAAGGACCCCACGAAGGTGGATCGGTCGGCCTCATACATGGCCCGCTACATCGCGAAGAACATCGTCGCTGCCGGGTTGGCCCAGAAGTGCGAAGTGCAGCTCGCCTATGCGATCGGCGTGGCCGATCCCGTCTCGGTGCTGGTCGATACGAAGGACACGGAAAAGGTGGCGGTCGAGAAACTGGATAAGCTCGTGCGGACACACTTCCCCTTGACCCCGCGCGGCATCATCGACTACCTGAAACTCCGCCGGCCGATCTTCAGAAAGACCGCAGCCTACGGACACTTTGGCCGGAGTGAGCCAGAGTTCACCTGGGAGAAGACCGACAAGGCCAAACTCTTGCGCAAAGATGCAGGCCTATAGTCGATAGACCGATAGTGAAAGGGGGCGGGTTACCCAACCTGCCCCCTTTTTCTTGACTGCCAATGACCATTGATGAATGACCGTTGACGTTCTTTAGAATGAGGGTTCTGTGGAATACTCTGTGGAATACGATGTGAAGGATATCGAGCTGGCAGACCAAGGCAAACTCAAGATCGAATGGGCTGAGGCCACCATGCCGGTGCTGCGCCTCATCAAGAAACGGTTTCAGCG
>JBKJZK010000350.1:0-3439 GCA_046715215.1 Nitrospiraceae bacterium | reverse complement strand
GTATGTCGAAGGGCTGAACGGCGAGACTGCCCGTCACAGCCGCGTATACGCGCTTGCAGCAGAAGCTTCATGTATCATGCGGGCTAGATGGTGTGGTGCGGCTACTGACTTTCATAAAGGGAGGATTACCGTGGTCAAGCCGGTAGAGCGACAGGGGCGTCAGGGCTTCCCCGGTCGTCAACGGTTCCACCAGCCCGTCGGTCGTGCGACGAAACAGATGCAACGCATGACTGTAATGATACTCGCATCCGTGCTTAACGAGAAGTTCTTTGAGAGTTTCCGGCCGCTCCCAGTGGGCCGTGAGTAAGGCTGTGCGGGCTGGATTCCGTTGGCTGAACATGAACGAGAGATGGTCCGGATACCACTCTGCGCCGCCGGTTGCATACGACACGAAGAGCTTGGCCTGCGCCGCCGCACACACATCGGCAAGATACGCATTCGTGAGATAGCCGTTTTCTCCCACGTCGAGCCATTTCCCAGGATGAGACAAGGGCGCGTGGGCCGCATGGCCACGGACTTCGAGCAGTTGTTGTTGCGAGGCAAACACCAGGGGGATCGGCCCATGCTTCCGCGCTAGTGACTGGATCACTCCGTCCTTGAGGGCGGACTTCCCGCTATTCGTCGGCCCGCTGTCCGCATGCACGAGCACGTTATAGCCACGATCGGCGATGAGATAGCAGTTGCGCGGCATCTCCAGATCGCAGGGGTCTTCGCCGTAGAACGGCACGGAGTACACGGCCCCTCCTTCGAACGCCCAACTTTCTCCATGCGCCAATTCGATCACGCGGCCAAATCCCAGCTCTCGCAAGAGCAACAAATAATCGTAGGAGAGCGTGCGCCGATTCCTCCGGCTCGGCACGATGATCGGGGTGTCTTTGGGCAGGTGCAAGAGCGTGCGCGGATCCACATGATCGTCGTGGTCATGGGTCAAGAAGACGGCAGCCGGTTTGGGCAACAACGATCCCCACAGCGACGGGACGGAGGATTCCGCAAACCAAGGGAGGAGCCAGGGATCGAACAACAGCGCTTGATCCCGTTGCCGATACAGCAGCGCGGCATGGCCGAGATGGACCATGTCTTGATCTTGCAGCGTCTCGAACCAACGGGATCTGATAGAAGAGGTGCTGGAGCTGACCAAGCACTCATGCTGGTGAAGGGATTCGATCAATCGCGTGAGCAGACGTTCTCCATCTCGCCCTGAGGTCGCCACCACCGTGTTGATTTCGTCGGTCTGATGCGTGCCGTCCAAGAACCCCAGTACCTTTCCCACCAGCGGTCCCAACTGTCGCCGGTCGAACCCGATCGGAATCGCCTGCCGCTTCACAGAATGGAAAATCCGAAGCCCGCCGTTGGTGAAAGTGGCAAACTTGGTGGGATCGGTAGCAAACTCCCATTGAAACGTACCGTCCGGCCTCCGCCCACAAAGAATATGCTGCTGCAGATGGGGGCGGGCGCTGACCACCTCCGCATAGGCATCTTCCAATCGCCGTTGACGATCGGGATCGTCGAGCGGGGCCCGCTTGGAAAAGACATCACTGATAGCCGTATCGATCGCGCTGGAGAGGAGGCCATGGGCTTCATGGAGACTCGCAACGACTTCAGGGGCCACCCCTGTAACAAAGGGAAAGGGCCCGGGAGGGTCCGCGCTCTCCAATTGTATCCAGACCCAGGGCGCCAGGCTGAGATACTGGTTTTTCGGCAGACTGTCCCAGATCCTCATGCTCGTTAGGCGTGAAGCGTAAGGCGTAAGGGGATCGCCCCTCCGTCTCTGACCTCGTTATTCGCAACCATCGCCTCACCCCTCACGCCTTACCCCTTACGTGTGAATTCTAGTTTACTGATCGTAGGTTCGTACAACGCTTGTATGACAGTCCCGTCGGGGTCGGAAAAGTAAAAGGAATAGCTGCCGTCACGATGCTGCTTCGGCGGTGTCACGACCCGCCCGCCCAGCTGCGGCAGACGCGGTTCGACTTCCCGATACATCCGGTCGACTGCCTCAGGGCTCTCAAGGATCACGCCGACGTGATCCAACGATTGCCCCGTCAAGGGCTGATACGCGGCGAGGTCGGACGCCGGAATCTGGTGTAAGGCGAAATTATCCACTCCGGAGCTGAAATACACATTGTCGGGATCGGGCTCCCACACCACCTTCATCCCCAGCACCTGCTCATAGAACGTGCGAGAACGCGCGAGATTCGTGACGCGCAGCGCCACATGGCGTAACCCTCGATGGAGCGGAGCACTCATAGTCATCCTCAATCGTGTCCGTATAGTAGGGAGCCACCTCGGCTCCGTCAATTGAAAATCCCTCGCAGGATGCTGAAAAAGTCCGCCAGCAGCGTTCTCGCATCGTTCAGACCCTCAACGTACCCCAGAGGGTACGCCTCGGGCCTTCACTTGCTACGGCCTTGCTGGACGGCCATTTTGAGCATCCTGTGAGAATCTTCCACTGTGGTGACACATTTGCAGACCATCGAAGTTCTCGCGTGCCCACACAGTTTTTCCGCAGCCTGCTAGGATGCGGAGAGAGGCCCGGCTCTCCTCGATCTAGCCGGTGGCTGCGCTTCTTCTCCCGGCTATGGTACGATCCTCACACTTCCGATTTTGAGCAAGGAATCCAACACGATGTCTGTTCGACCATTGCTTGTTTCGACTGTGCTCTGTGTCCTGTTCAATGTGTCCCCGCTCCTCGCAGCCGACCAACCGCCGCAGGCCCAAGTCACGCCACCGACGGGCAAAGACGGTGCGCCGATGGTCGAGGTCCCGGCCGGCTCGTTTCCCATGGGTGTTCCACAAGGCGACCGGGATGGCGGACGCGATGAATATCCACGCCATGATGTGTTTGTGGACACCTTCTTTATCGATACATTCGAGGTGACGAACGGCCGCTATCTGGAGTTCGTCAAGGCCTCAGGCCATCGTGTCCCACAAAATTCCAAGAACCCGACGCGAAACCTCTGGCAAGGAGACACCATCCCTGACTCACTGACCGACAGGCCCGTAATCAATGTGGATTGGTTTGACGCCGAGGCCTACTGCAAGTGGGCGGGCAAACGACTCCCGGCCGAAGCCGAATGGGAAAAGGCGGCAAAGGGCAACGCCGATCGACGATTCCCTTGGGGCAATGTCGAGCCCACCGTGAGACATCTCAACTTCAATCAACGGTGGATCGGCGAGAAAACCCTCATGCCCGTCGGGACCTACGAAGCAGGCAAGAGCCCGTTCGGCGCCTACGACATGGCCGGCAATGTATGGGAATGGGTGCGCAACCCGTATACCCCGGTGAGTGATGGGCAACAGATCATGCGCGGCGGTGCTTATGACCTGCGCTACGATATGAAATTCCCCATGGTCAGCGCTACCGGTAAGGTCAGTCAACATGCCTCCCTCATTAACACCGGTTTTCGCTGTGCGGCGGACGGGACGCGCATTGCAAAAG
>JBKJZK010000349.1:0-7848 GCA_046715215.1 Nitrospiraceae bacterium | reverse complement strand
GTTTTGCTCACTGGTTTGACCACTAGTACGGCCGCTGTTCTGCTCACTGGTTTGATCACTAGTACGGCCACTGTTTTGCTCACTGGTTTGACCAGCGGCCTGGCTGGCCTGCCCTCCAACCTTGACTACTCCAGAAACGTTGAGCTCGCCAGTCGACCTGGCTGAATCCATCCTGACGGTATACCGGAAATAGCCGGGATCTCGGAAACAGACGCTGGCAGCTTCGTTCATGGCCAGTTTGGCTGTGTTGCTGGGTGTCATCAACCCACCGAAATTATTCTTGCAGGACAACTGCTTGTCCGACACAGGGTCGAGAAAGATGATTCGTACAGGTGCGGTCCTCTTGTTGACCCACCGAACTTCATCGCCTGGACTGACAGCAATTTCTCCGGACGCCAGGTTATCTCCAATGATGATATCTTTGACGTCCCCACTCCTCGTCACCGTGGGCGTGCCCTGACAGCCCAACACGAAAAGTAACGCAACTCCTAGATAGCGGATCGGGTTCATGGCAGTACCTCCTTGTTGTTGGAATTCATCAACCGAATGTCCATCGATTCTTCCTGACGGTCGCGACACTCACGCTATTACCTATCCGTGAAAAATTCGGCGAGGACTTGATGACACGAGCCCAACTCTACGCCTCTGGAGAGGTGCCAATCTGATCAATACAGCTCAGTTTGGAAAAATTGATGAGGCAAGAAATCTGCGCGAAGATTCAGCAGGAATAAAGGAAATTAGTCGTGGAGGAAGATGATGATTATTGTGGAGGGAGCCGTGATCTCGCGATGATGACGAAGGCTTGGCCTGCTCGGCTGATACAACCTCTCGATTTAGAAAATACGCTCGTACAAATAGGATTGCTCCGATGACAACCAGAGGGGATATTCGTCGCGATTGCTGAGGTGCAGCATCGCGCGTGAGTCATTTTTCAGCAAGCAGATCAGGGACTTCTGGCGGCCCAGCATCGTGTTTCGCAGTCTATAGGTTGTTCAGGGAACCAGGGGAATTCCTAGTGCCAGAAACGGCTGCTCGGCCTTACAGTATCTTCATTCTTAGGAATCAGCCCCTCGCCGCGTTGCCGTGTCCTGGGGATGTGATCACTGATGGAGGAGGGAGCACATGGCTGTTGATACCCTATACGCTCAGATAACGCATGAGGCGCCGTCCGCTTCGAGGAGAGAGATGCCGCTCCTCCCTGTCTGTTGTATCTGCGGACTCATTCGAGACGAGATCAGAGCTTCTCTTGATAGCGAGCGCTGGGTCACGCAGCGGACGTATCGAAACACACATGGCGTAAATCTGGCCGATTGCCTTCTCACTCACACCTACTGTCCGGAGTGTTTCCCGCAGGTCATGGATAGAACGAGGGCAGCCTAGAAACTGCTTTCGGGAACTTGCCAAACCGCGAGGTACGAAGTCAAGCTACGACCCTTCTAGGCTCGTCCCCTCCAGGATTTACATGATGTCGGGTTGCATACGGCTGCGCGATCACTCCTTGCCGCAGACAACTTCCCACAGAGCATGATTAATACTATCTGGTTCAACTGGTAGCCAATTGCCTTTGTCGACGTATCCATCAGCCGGTATACCGGTTCCCATAGGATGTGAGAACTCCGTGAATGCAAGCAACCGAAGGCGCTTTTCCGCGCAGTCGAATTGCTTGCGGGTCTTCGTAGAGAAGAATCGGTGGGGTCCAAACCCGGGGGGTCCTATCCCCTGATTCCCTTGCATCCACTTAAAGTCAATTAATTGCCACATCGTTACCAGATTCCCTTCTCGGCGAATGGTGTCTGGATCGACGTACACAGTCTGTCGTCCTGGTAAGAGATAGTCTTTCTCAACCGCCACCCACTCCGCATACGCTGAGAAACTACTCACAAACAGAAGTGTGATCAGTGCCCAGAAACCTGAGAAGTAGGCCAGCGACTGCTTACGGCAGTTCTGCTTCAATTTGCTACGATTCATATGTAATGCGTAACGAAGTACCACATTGGATCAACCAGTCTAGGAGAGAAGATCAACTTGGTGGGATTCTAACGAGGCAGGGGAAACCACGCAATCCCGCGCGCCGGATGAGGCGAGAACTGCTTTCGGAAATCGCCAAATTGCGAGGTCCAAGGTCCAAACAATGACCCCATGGAATCCCCGCCCGTCTGTCACCAGGCAGAACTGTGTCGACTCAGCTAAAAAGGAATGCGGAGGCCCATTTGGAACTCATTCGGGGAGACGCTTTGCCCAAACTGACTCCGAAGCCCGAAGTCGCTCTGCATGGGAGGCGCCCCACCCAAGAAACGATTTAACTCTGAGCCATAGCCTCCAGAAAATCCTGCCCCGAGAAACGGCAACAGAGCTCTCCCCCCTATTGAGTAACGACCGCTGATCGAGGGAATGTCTCGAAAGTATAATGAAGCAGAATCCGAAGGCACCGCGATTGGAGGTTGAATCAGGACGTCCTTCATTGGAGCGCTCCCGAGAGCACTCTCGCTCTGAGGGAGCTGGCTCTTCGTGGCCTCAAAGGGAGCAGAATGGACCATGAGACGATCCCGTGCTGCAACGCCCTGAGTGGGGCCAGCAAGAGCAGCAATCAACAAAATCGATACGATCGCGAAGTACTGTTTCATCTGTTTCATCATACAAATGAAACTGCCACTAAACAAGTCCCGCACCCTGACGGGGTTGACTTAAGCACTCTGATCTACCGTGCTCCGCTTATTGAATTGAAGGGCGTACCCATCGAGTCGAGCCACCATGCAGTGTGACAGAGCGCATTGCACCTGCGCTTCAATCTGGCGACGATGCATGTTTGAGGCGTCTGCGAAGTCCCAAATTGGATCAACCCGCCTCGGAGAGAAGACCAATTTGGAGGGATTCTCACGAGGCAGGAACAACCACGCAATGCCGCGCGCGGACGAGGCAAAAATGGGCTCCTGACAACTTTATCTGTCTCCAACGTATGTAGGGGTAGCTTCTCTTCATAAAATGCCGCAAACTGAGGTACTCATGCGACGTGATTGATTGAAATAAGACAGACACGAAGACCATGCTAAAACAACTCATCACTGTGCTTGGAATTGCTATCGCGTTGAGTGCGAGTGGTTGTGACGACCAGCCTCCAGTGTTGCCCCCAGCAAATACTGCTGAGGGGCTCTGGTTCGGGACTACCAATACCAACCGGACTCTTACGGCCGCCGTCCTTGACGACGGCACCTACTTTTTTTTCTATTCCGTCGCGGCCAATCCCAATCAGATCGCCGGTGTCATACAAGGCACCGGCACCTCGAACAACGGGAGCTTCACCTCACCAAACACGAAAGACTTCGGTATTGGCGTCACGGTGCTGGATGCGACCATTTCTGCCGACTATGCTGCACGCCAGTTCCTAAATGGTTCGATCACGTACTCGGGACCGGGCACGGTGACGTTCACCAGTTCCTACAACACCGCGTATGATGCGACGCCGACCGTTGCCAGTCTTGCCGGCGTCTACACCGGCCAGGCAGGTAGCTCTGGGGGCGTACAGACAGCGAATGTGACGGCCGCAGCTGATGGGACGTTTACGGGGAACGAGCAAAACGGGTGCACGTTTACAGGTCAAATGACGGCAAGAACTCGCGGAAACATCTTCGATCAGACCATTACATTCGGCGGGACGCCCTGCTTTTTCGCCGGCAGTACCTTCCAGGGTATAGCGTACTTCGATATTCCGACCCGTCGACTGTATACGGCCGCTCCGAACAGTCTTCGCACAGATGCGGCGATCTTTTTTGGCACGAAGATCCTTTGACAGGACGCACGCCCCTATCAATGGTTCCTGGAACATTCTTCAGCTTAGGCTTTGAGATGGCAGCAGCGTATCCCTATGATCGTGCCAGGAAACAACGAATCTACTTGTACTCCTTCGAAAGAACTACGTGATGGTGATCTCAGGAATGCCGGTATCCGCGTGACCCCCTCTGAGTTTTTCCCGAGCCGTCGTGGCCAATTTTTCATAGTGTGTGCGGAGCTTTTCAATCTCTTCTAGCGACATATCTTCCACTGTCAGCATGACATTGTGCGCCCCACTCGTGGATCGGATCAACTCATCGAGTTTCAGTTGAAGCGCTGCACGAGTGCGGCCCTGGGTGTTCTGAATCAAGAACACCATCAGAAAGGTCACAATGGAGGTCACGGAGACAAAGGTAAACTGCCAGATATCACCAAAGTGGAAGAGCGGGCCGGTCATCGCCCAGATTGCGACGAAGCAAACGGCAGCGGCGAACGCCAAAGGATGGCCCGTAAGGTATTCAGTCTGCTTCGCCACACGATCAAAACGATCAAGGGATGTGAGCGGGCTAATGGTGGCTTGGCCATGCTGCGAAATAATCATTTTCTCTCCTTCCAATAGATTTCAAAGAGTGATAATCCAGGAAGATGGCTGTCACGGGGAACCAGTCCAACATTCAGTTCGTGAAACACACCGGAAACGATGCTGGGGTTCCCACTCTGATCCACCGTGCTCCCCTTATACCGAACGACGTAACCATCGAGTCGAGCCACTACCCAGCGTAACAGAGTGCGCTGCACCCGCGCATCATTTTGCCGACGATTCATATTTGATGCACATGCGAAATACTAAGTGGATCAGGACGAGAACTGCTTTCGGAAACCGCCAATCCGCGAGATGCCGAGATGCGCGATCAAGCAAGAATCCCACTCGCCTCCCTGAGATGGAACAGGGAGGAACTACGGTAGATTGGTAGTCCCTCCCTGTTCGACATGCGTTACGGCGCGAACGAGTTGTAGAGTTGCGGCCCCTCGCCCGCCGTGTCCTTCTTGCTGTGCGGCACGCTGACTTTCACGCTGCCGCTGCAGCTGCCACCCTGGTCGTCCGTGGCCGTGAAGTGCACCACATAGACCCGGCCGTTGCCGGTGCCGGCCCGTTCGGCTCGCAGCAGGGTTTGGTTACCGGTCTCGTGGAAGGCCTTGCGAGGGAGAGACTCCTAGCACGACCGGCGCTCCCGCTTCAGGTAGCCCGACGGATACGTACCCTTGGCCATCCCCTGTATGGTCTTCACATACCGTTTGGGCTTTGGTATCACAATCGTCAGGTATCCGGCGAGGCAGCTGGTGTGGTCTCCATTGCGCACATCAACCGACACCGCTCTTCCATCTCTTCTCCCTTGAGGGCGGACTAGATTAGTCTTCCACTGCGCGTGTCCTTCTCACCCGCCCACCCACTGGCACGACGGGACGTGCCAGTAGCCCAGGCGAGGGCCTTCCGATTCTTCACCTCTCGTTAAGGGAGCGGCCAAGGCTGCCCTTTACTGCGCGCATCGAGCGAGCACAGTTTCACCGTGCGCGTTCTGCGAGCAAGAAGGGCACCTGGCCGCTCCCTTCCCATCCTTCCGAGACCGCGCGTTGCACGAGCACAGGAGATCATCTAGTCTGCCCTCTCATACTCCTTCCGAGCTTGCTCATTTCTCTATCAAGGAGGTGGCCTGGATTAGTCCCTAACTGCGCACGTCGAACGACCACTATTATAATGATCGCTCCGAGCTCGCTCGTTTCTCCCTCCTAGCGGGTGGCCCGATTGGTCTCCAACTGCGCGCGTCCAACGAGGGCCTTCGGAGGCCGCGCGTTGCGCGAGCACAGGAGACTGACGGGCTACCCGTCTCTTTCAATCTTCCCTTTCTTCCACCCCCCAGCTTGTGAGCACCACCCCCCTGCCCTTCGCTGAGCGGAGATGTTCCGCGACTCGCAAGCCGATCAAAGCCTTTCCCATTTTGTCAGGCGGATATTCTTCGAGGAATTCGGTCGAAACGACCGCATCTCGCAGCCCGCCGACGTCGTCGGTTTCGATCTCAAACACCTGCGCCATTCTGCCGGCATCGTACGAATCACGAATCAAGGCGCCTGGGAACTGTTGCGCAAGATACCCACGCACGGCGGCCAGCTTTTCCAGTTCTTCTTCTGTATTCGCGTCCGATCCCCACGCCATGACCTTCCCTCCTCTGCATACTGATGATCACAATCCTTACTGCGTGCATCGAGGACCCATTCTTATGAGGCCTCTTCCCCGCTACCTCCGTTTTCCCTCTTTTGAGTCAAAAAAATAAGGCCATTCTACTTTTTTTGGGCTAGTCCGGTCCATGTTTGCCTACACGCGTCCGATAGAAGATGGGATCAGGCTTTGATATCCTCACATCCACGAGGTCAGGAGCATTGGCCTGGAGCGCCGTTCATGATTCACATCAGACCCGCGACCGAAGCTGACTTCGCCGCCCTGCTTCAAGTACAGCAGGCGGCGTTTGGCGAATACACCCATGTCTATGAAGTGAGCGGATGGACCACGGAGACGCTCGATAGCCTCAGGCAGGATGCCAAGGAGAAGCATATCCTCGTGGCAGAGGCGGAGGGGGTGGTTGTCGGATCCGTGCGCTTTTGGACCGTGGCTGGGGTGTGTGTGATTCGGTTGTTATCCGTAAGTCCCGTGCACCAGAGCCAGGGGGTAGGAAAAACGCTGATCCGCGAAATCGAACGGGTCACGACCGATGCCCATAAATTCTTTGCCTGCACCATGCTGCGCACGGCCAGGAACATCCACCTTTTCATGAGCCTCGGCTACAAGGCGGAATCAATTCTCCCCGACCACTACGACCACCTCGATCTCATCTGCTTCGCCAAATATCGGTGAGGCGGCGGCACAATCACATGAGGCGTTACCTTATCGTAGTAAAGTAACGCGCATCAATGTGCCATTTTCCCTATTCTTTACCCGTATCCGGCGAGGCGGCTGGTGTGGTCTCCATTGCGCGCATCGAGCTACCACCGTCGATCTAATTGTTCCTTTCAAGCTTGCTTGCTTCTCTCTTTTGGAATGACAGCCGTGTTGGTCACACTGCGCCCGTCGAGTGAGCACATTCTGATCGTGCGCGCTCCGGGAGCAAGGGATCAGCACGGGTGTCATTCCTCCTTTCCATCGTGGGGGCCCTGCGAGCAAGAAGGGCACCTGGCCGCTCCGCTTCCCCTTCCATGCTCGCCTGTTATCTCTTCAGGGATGGGGGCTGATTGATCTTCCACTGCGCGCGTCCAACGAGGGCCTTCTCAGGCCGCGCGTTGCGCGAGCACAGAAGATCATCAGGCTCCATCCCTCCTCTGTTCCGCGAGCAGGAGGACAACCAGGCTGCCCACCTGGATACTCTCTCGATGGTTGGTAGTTGGTAATCAGATCGGACCATAGCCTAGGCGTCTAACTCATGGAACATTCAACAGTTGACCTGTGTATCGTCGGAGCTGGGGCTGCGGGCTTGGCTGCTGGTATCTTCGCAGAGGAAGAGGCGGCGCGGACAGGATTCCCACTGCAGGTCGTCCTGCTCGATGGGGCCAAGACCGTCGGAGCGAAGATCCTTGTCTCCGGAGGTGGGCGCTGCAATGTCACGCATGATGTCGTGACCGCTACCGACTTCTTCGGCAATCGCCACATCATCAAAAATGTGCTCGCCGCCTTTCCGGTCCAGGCCACGATCGAGTGGTTTGCCTCGCTGGGGGTCGAGCTCAAGTGCGAAGAAACCGGCAAGCTTTTTCCGGTAACCGACAAGGCGAGAACGGTCTTGACCGCACTCCTCACTCGCTGCCACGAACTCGGCGTGGTCATTTGCACTGACCACCGAGTGACGGAGGTCACTCGTCTTACCGGTACAGCAACGGGTTTCCTCATTCATCATACTCATGGAACCCTGCAGGCGAAGAAAGTCATTCTGGCGACCGGTGGCCGCTCGCTTCCGAAAACAGGGAGCGACGGGTTTGGCTATGAGCTCGCCCGTCGCCTGGGGCATCACGTGACCAGGACCACTCCGGCTCTAGCCC
>JBKJZK010000348.1:0-2189 GCA_046715215.1 Nitrospiraceae bacterium | reverse complement strand
CCTCCCCCAACAGTTTTTCGGCCACTTTTTGTAGCCGCACGTCGATCGTGAGGTACAAATTGTCCCCGGCATGGGGCTGCTCCACGACCACGGTTCGTTTCTCATGACCTACCGCATCGACTTCTATGCTTTTCTGCCCGGCCTGACCACGCACAAGCCGATCAAAAAATTTCTCTACGCCATATTGCCCGACAATGCTGCCCTGGTGCAGGTCGGCAAATTCAGGTTTCTCTAACTGCTCGGGCGACACTTCCCCGACATAGCCCAACAGATGTGAGGCCGTCACTCCGCCAGGATAGTTCCGCTGGGATTCGACTTGTACCATCACTCCGGGCAAATCCAGACGATGAGACTCGACCAACGTCGCTTCTCGAAGGGTTAAACGATCTTTCACCTTGCGCGGCAGTTGTTTACTGCCGCGAGCCGTGAGTTTGTTCCTGACGAGGGCAGCGTCTAACCCCAAGAGATTGCTGAGCTGAGCGATGAGCAGGTCGCGATCCTTGACCTCCTCGAGCGAGACGTAGAGCGTGAAGCTGGGGACATTATTCGCCAACAACACCCCGTTGCGATCGTAGATGAGCCCTCGAGCCGGCTCCATGATGATGGAGCGTGTCCGATTGTTTTCGGAGAGATCGCGGTAGTAGGGCCCCTCACGAATCTGCAAGTTCCAGAGCTGTAGCCCCAGTAAAGCCACGACGAGCAACAAGCCGACGCGGAGAATGATCAATCGGCGTTGGAGCTCTCCAAGTTCAGAATCGTGTAGACCAGCTGTTGCCATGCGTCACAATCAACATCCCGCCACGCCCACCACAGACCTGCTATTCGGTCCTCAGGCGGGTGACATGAAACCGTTGAGAGAGCAGCCAATAGAGCCCTGCCCCCACCGCCCCATCAAAACAAGCCTGCGGAAGGACGATCGACTCGAGCATCCACCACATCTGAGACACGTCGAGATGTTTGAAATTCATCGCGGCAAACAGTCCGCTCGCCAAAGACACCAACAGCACCCCCACACCCAGTGAGATCGACGTCACCTGCGACACCTGCCGCCCCAGGAATCCCGCCAAAATCCCAACGCCCCCGTTCGTCAGGAGACTTAACCAGAGTTCGCCGGCTGAGAACAGACTCAGGACCCATCCGATCGCGAGCCCTACGAGAAGGCCTTCCAGTTCACCGGCAAAAAGCCCGGCAAGCGCGGCGGCCACAAGCCCCAAATCCGGCTTGATATTCCACACGCTCAGATGTGGCAGCAGCGTTGTCTGCAGGGGGACGAGGAGCAGTATGAGAATCAGATAGAAAAGGAATTTCATGGTGACGGCTTCTCGAGCAGATCCGCTCCCGTCCCAGCCTTCGTAGACTGTCCATACGACGTCTGAATCACCAATACTTCCTCTACACGACCGACATCGACTTCCGGCATGAGTTCGGCAGACTGGAAGAGGGCGCCTTCCTGTTTATCGATGCGCGTGATCGTACCGATCACGAGCCCTCGGGGAAAACCTCCGACAAGGCCCGAGGTCACAACCCGATCACCCTCTCTAAGCGTCGACAACAACGGAATATACTTCAGCTGGGCCAGCCCTTGTTGAGTCCCTTCCACAATGCCTTCGTCTCTTGTCCGCTGAATGAGACCAGCGATGGCGTTGTTCGGATCAGTCGTCAAAAGCACCACCGAGGACCCCCCTGTCGTTTTCACGACGCGCCCGACGACACCAGCGGGCGTGACTACTCCCATGTCCGGCTTGATCCCGTCACTCTCGCCCTTATTGAGAATGATGGCACGATATCGGTTCGTGGCATCACGCCCGATGACTTGAGCAGCTACCATCGTGGGGAGCGCCTGCTCCTTAAAGTGCAGCAAGGCCGTCAATCGTTCTGTCGCGGCGGCAGACTCACGCAACTGGCTATGTTGCCCGCGCAACCACTCAATTTCTTTCCGTAGTTGTTGGTTCTCTTCCCGCACCCCTTGCAACGCCACGTACTGTTCCCAGCGATCAGCAATGCCCGCATCGATGGACGCAATGGCTTCGAGCGGAACACGCACGACGTGTCCGACTGGCCCATCCAGATACTGCAAGAGTCCTTGGATTTGACCGGGAAGCAGAAAAAGAGCCACCAGCAGGAGAGCAAAGCAGGCAAGCGCCAGGCGTCTGGCACCGTAGGGAGAACGAGAGTGAGCCATCCACATA
>JBKJZK010000347.1:0-2911 GCA_046715215.1 Nitrospiraceae bacterium | reverse complement strand
CCCCAGCCGCTGGCGGCCCATGCTGAGCGCCCAATTCGCTAACCCCTTCTGCCGCATGGCCTCAGTCGCTTTGCCCCGGAAGGTTTCGATCACCGGCACGTTGTGCCGGATGACATTCGGCTCCCTGTTCCACTCACGGTATTCGATCAGGTCCGGTAATAATGGGTGTAATCGGTACACCGTGATGAACTCCTCGGGGAAATTGAAGGGGGAACCGAAATGGTTGACGCCTCCGTTGATATGATCGTCGTTTTTCAGATCCCAGCGGTCTTGTTTATTGGGATCGATCAGACCCACGAGCGGTACCCCCTTATACACCCGATTGCCCAACCCGAAGATGCCAGGCCCGCCTGCCAGCGCCGCATAGAGGCTGTTTGCCTTCTTCGCATCATTCGAGTCGTCGAGGCGGCGCACGACTTCCTTCAGCGCGTCCGCCACCACCTCCTGCTTCTCAAAGACCCCGTGCCAGTTGGCGTTCATGCCCAGGTTCAACGGCTCGTTGTAGAGCAGTTGCGTGGTCCATTCGGTGGTATGGATTTTGGCAATCTCGGCAGCGACGACCAGCCGGGCGACTTCGAACAACTCGTTCGGCATGACGTCTCTATAGCGGATGATGCGAGCGGGCTTGGCGGGATTTTTCAAGCCACTGTCGCCATCGGGTGTGCGAGCGGCCTGCTTCCGGAATGCATCGACAAAGATGTTGTGTTCCCTGGCAAACACGTTGTGGTAAAAGCTGGTCCCGATGCTCCAGTTGTCTGGAAATGCCGTGGCCTCCTGACCGGACCACTCAGGATTGATGGGGTCCCCCGCTCCAAAGACCGGCAGGTATCCCAGCTTGTCGCCCTCTCCCGCCCCCTCTCTGACCGGCCTCATCAGCAATTTGGCTGAGTCTTTGGGATCGTGCTTCACGCGCTTGCCGGATCGCCCATCGTATCCATAGAGCTGGGAGGCATCCCACCAGGCGGTGACGTGATTTGCGGTGGTCTTCGGCGCTCGCGTGAGATAGGCCTTGCCGCCATGGGTCAATGACCAGGACTCCGTGCTCTCGGCGATGTACGCCGCATCGATCTTGTCATCGGGCCGGCAGCCCAGCTGCTTGACGTCCGCTCCCGTCAGCGGCTGCTCGGTGTTCTTGACCAGTTGCGTCGCGCAGCCGACGGCCATCCACTCCGGCCGATTGTGCCCCTCTTCCAGATGAGTGAACCAGTCGTGGGTCATGAACTGGACCCAGAACGCCGCCAGCACATTGAAGAACGGCGCCTTCTTGTACTCGCACTCTGCCTCTATTGCGCCACCCGGCAGGCCGTAACCCTCGCGACATCTGTCCGGCTGCGACTGCGCTCGCGTAAAGAGCTTCCGGCTAATGACCTGCGGGTCTGGATTCAACAGCCCCAAGCGATTCCCGTGGCGATTCCTGGTGATCCCATTCAGGCCCAGATCGGGAAACGTGCTGTTGAACTCCACGTTCCGCGCAAAGAGTTGACGCGTCGATCCCATCAGCGGGTTGCGGATGTCATTGCAGATGCCGGTCAGGGTACGGAAGCGAATCAACTCTCCTCGACAGACCTGCGGCTGGTCGCCACCGACAGATTTGAAGTCGGGATGGCTCTGGGGTAATCGCATTTCCGGCCAGGTATTCAGCACCGGCCCGGCTTCGCCGTCGCGCCCTGTGACGTAGGCCTCGTAGGTGTTGTTGTTGTCGAAGAGATTGAACTTGATGAGCTCGATACGTTGCAACTCCAGCTCATAGAGCGCGCCGTTGATCCCGTGCGCATTGGGACCAAGCACCTTGGCATGGGCCAGAAGCCGCGCAGGAGCTAGAGACGTGGTATCACCAGCGGCCCGATAATTCGGCCAATCCAACCACGGCCCCTCTCTGAGACTCTCGGCATACTTCGCTCCGAGACAACGCGCGGTTGTGTCCGGAACCTTCCCCAAGAAGCGTTGCTCTCTGGTCTGCGCGACTGTCTGAATATCTCGGTGCAGGAGCATCTCCGCGCAATCTTTCGTGGAGTCCACGAAGATGCCGAATGGACCTGGCCCGGCGCATGCTCCGAGAGCACCGAGTCCCGTGACGAGCACAAGCCGTGACCATGTACCTATTTGTCTCATAGGCAGCTCTCCTCAATGACGGGAAGCATTGCGCGCCACATAACGGCCCGGTAGCCTTAGCCTCGACCTCAGCTGTCTCGCGCGCCATTATCCGGCGATTATATTCCCCTGTTGTACCACACCTGCGGACCATCAAAACTTTAGCCGGCCAACATAGTTTTTCCGCAGCCTGCTTGCGCACCTCCTTCCTCGTTATTCTTCTCGTTGGTTTGCACGTGACTTTCCCCAAGACTTGGACATTGCAACCGGCATATACTGCGCATGTCGAGTGAGCCAGCATGATCACAGCGGAGCCTTGATCATGAAACACGTCCCCGCCACAGTCACGTCGTCATCGAGCAGTCCCCCATCCTTCTCAACCATTCAAGCAGCGACCTCTGTCGGGAGATCAGCCACCATAGGAGGTGTCACACCATGTCCATCTCACGAACACTCAACGCGTATCTCGATCATGAACGAGTTCATTATGACGTGTTACCCCACCCGGAAACGTTTCGCGCCCTTGCCATTGCGCAGACGCTCCATACCCCGGAGAAGCAGATGGCCAAGGTCGTGATCGTGAAAGTGGATGAGCGGTTTGTCATGACGGTGCTGCCGGCAAGCTTGAACGTAGACCTCCATCGCTTGAGGACTGTCTTCGCCGCACATTCGGTAAGGCTCGCGACTGAAGATGAGATCACAGGCCTGTTTCCCGACGTCGAGTTGGGCGCCATGCCACCCTTCGGCAACCTCTATGGGCTCCCTGTGTACGTCGATCAATCACTCATGAAGGACGAGGAGATCGTCTTCAAAGCCGGAA
>JBKJZK010000346.1:0-3778 GCA_046715215.1 Nitrospiraceae bacterium | reverse complement strand
GGATGATGGCCATCGCCCGGCTCGCTCGCCCAGGTCCGAGCTGCTCGCCGAAGACCCGACTCTCCCCCGGCACGACGGGCGTGTGATCAAGCCCGGTCGCATTGATGGCGATCTCGTTCCAGTGCTGGACCATGCCGGCCGAAGCGACCACAGGCCGTGGCCGACGCCGGGGATCAATCGGAACACGCGGGGCTTGATGCGGATCGGCCCCAAAACGGGGCCCGAACGTGTCCCCAATCCCGTCGAAAAATCCGTCTGCCCGGACAGCGTTGGTGGGAGCCAGGAACAGCATCACTGCGAGTGCTGCAATGAGTCGCCCGGCATGTGGCATGATCATGGTCCTTCTACTTCTTCCGACTCAGCTCGAATTCCCGTCGTATCTTGAGGCAATCCGTTTGCGACAAGAATTGTGAGAGGTTCCGCACAGGTGGTAGTGCGGAAATCAGGTTAAATCTATCCCGCTAGACAGACACCAACCTGCTCAAAACTGCTCACATTTAAAGAATTTATCCGACAGACAGCTTTGCGTTCGCCCGGCTCGAAATCAACGAGGCTTAATTAAGAGAATGCCTGTGAATTCACGCACATGGTCATTTTCCCGTACTAGTCTTGCACACCCCCGCTTCGCAGGCCTTCAACCGTGGTTCCTTTTTCTCCATACAGGACTTTTTATCCTCTTGGCTAATGGCACTCTCGATGCACTTAGCCAGCTCTTGGTGAACGGCATTTCGACATTTTTCGCAGGGACCTTCTGCGCCTGCGTATAGCGGAGCGACAAGGAACACCAGCGAAACCACAGCGAATACGCCATGTCGTTTCATCACAAGACCTCCTGTAGCCCGTCGAGGGCCAGGTCCGCCAAGTCACTGCGGCTTGCCGGCCGGCCGTCCCGGAGCATCCCCCTCACATCACGCTCGGCGGAGCAGCCTCCACATCCGAGCCGCCTAAGGCGGCATGAAATCTCTTCATGGCTCCCCCCAAGACCGCGCGCGGACGAAGCGGTCAGAAAAGTAGCATATCCCGGGTTTCTTGTCTCTCCCTCGGCGCCGTCAGGATCCGCACCATCTGCTAAGCTTGTCTTAGCAAGGCAACGAGACCTCGGCCCAAAGAGGGGTATTGCGATGTGGCTTCGATATGGATCCGGGCTCTTGATGACGGGGATGCTATGGGGATGTGCGGCGGTGAATGGAACACCGCCGCCGGGTTCCGCGCCGTTATTTCAAGCCGACGCGACCGACACAGTAATCTTGCAAGCCGTACATCGAGAACAAGTAACGTTGCTGAGCACCTGCACACAGCACCAATCCTGTGATCAGGTGCATTTCACGCGTGCGATGATCGCGTTATTCCAGAATGGAGAGGCGGCAGCGGCCTCCTTTCAGCAGGCGATTGCAGTCTCATCGAATGGTCCATTCGCGGATTCAAGCGCGCGCTGGATTCGGCTTCTTTCCAATCGAACTTTCCGCCCCGCTCCAGCCGGCGAGCCCAATGGGGTGGTACTCGAGGTGATGAAAGGGCTGGTACGCACATGGCTGGAACAACAACGTGCGGCAGCGGTACCCACTCTACAGCGGCGGGTTCGTGATCGCGATAAGCGGATCGCGGAATTGACGGATCAGCTCAATACCCTGAAGCAGATCGATTTGGACGCGCATAGGAACAGCAAGCTGAGTCTGCCGAGGACACCATCCAAGTAATTGCTGCTGGATAACATCGCTACTCCTGACCACATCGCCCAGCCCATGCCCCCCCCGCAAGCCCCACCTTCTTCGTAGCCCACTTTCTGAATCGACAAATTGACCGCGTCCGTACGTCACAACGCATACTTTCCAGGAATGAACAGTACGTCGGCAGTCGAGGCGTTGCGAGTAGTCGCCAGCGGACTCCACATCCGCAACGCCCAAGGCGGCGTAAAATCTCTTCAGGGCTCTCCTCTCAATGCCGCGCAGACGAGGCGGTCAGAAAAGGAGCATGTCCCATTTTTTGTTGGCCCCAGATCGTCTGGGTTTCGGATCAGCCCATCAGTGGTTGAAGAAACTCTTTATTTAGTGGGAAACTGATGAGATGCAGGAACAAGTGAGTAACGCCTTTGTGGTGTGACCGAGTTGGGATAACAGCGAGTTTTGAGGAGTAGGTTGCCCTTTGTAACGAAGAGCTTCGCGTTACGTGATATGACGCCGAAATTTGTTGAAGTGTTTTCGGAATTGCCTAAACCCACCAGTGGTAAGGCGCTAATCCAGTTTGTGTCGGTGTGAAAACTATGCGCCCTCACCCCCCCATGGAAGTGGTCTCTAACGTACCCAAGCTACGTCTCTTGATCCTTTCGGAAATTGACGACTGGGATTTTGGCCCGCAATTGAAAGCTTGCGGGCATGATATTGTAGCCTGGGCTCGCCCTACGTGGAAGCGAAGTCCAAAGTGTGGCGGCCTTTGTCATGCCGTCAGGACCACCATTAAAGCTATCTTGTGCCGACCCAAACCGATACAGATAATTAAACCTAGATTCGGTGCTTGGAGATGGCTTGATAAGGAAAGGATCCTACGCATCACCTCCCCCAACATTAATTCTCCCACTTTTGTTGAATATGTGAAGCGCTTGAACGTTGATCTTATCGTGGTCTATTTCTTCCCTCAGATTTTAAAGACGGCAATTCTTCAAACTCCTCGGTTGGGAATCTTAAACTGTCACCCCTCGCTGCTCCCTCGTTATGGAGGACCACATCCGGCATTTTGGATGCTCAAGAATGGGGAATCGGTTGCAGGGGTTACCGTTCATGTGATGACGGAAAAAATTGATGCAGGGGATATTGTCGCCCAACAAGAACTGATTATTGGAGAGAACGAGAATGCTGGGCAATTGACGCAGCGACAACACCATGCAGCTGCTGCGCTCCTGACAGAATCCGTCAATGCTATGGCGCAAGGAACAATCGACCCCAAGCCACAAAATATCGCGGAACGTAGCTATTTTCGAAAGAAGAACGCAGCCGACACCACTCTTGATTGGAGCGGGTCTGCGAGACAAATTGCAAATCTGTGGCGCGCATTACAACCATATGAACCCCTCGCAGCATGTCTAAACGGTACAACCATCAGGATTTACGATGTGCAACCTCAAGAGGGGTCTCCGTCAGGGAGAGCTCCTGGGGAAATCATGGCAAAGCAATCGGGGAGACTCCTCGTACAGACCGGCAACGGGTATCTCGAGATACGGTCCTATGAAATAGTACCGTTTCACGGTTGGGTCAATCGTATTCTACAAGAGTTCCTGCTGCCCGTTGGCAGCCGTTTTGACCTTGCTCCGTCTGCAATGGGGCTACCATCTAAAGCCGTCTCATGAGCACGGTATGCAAACCCGCCGGAATGACCTGTTGCGAGTAGTCGTCAGCGGACGCTTCCACATCCGCGACGCCCAATGCGATATGAAATCTCTTCATGCAGTTCTCTCAAGAGCGCGCGCAGACGAGGCTCTTGGATCTCTCCTTTACTACTGAACTACTGAGCGCCTCGGACGGGCACAGTTTCCTCGTGCGCGTTCTGCGAGCACGAGGGATGGTCTGGCTGCTCCCCTCCCCATCCTTCAGAGGGTGCCGCGTTCCGCGAACAGGAAGACGACCAGACTGCCTGGCTCCCTTCGCCCATCGAGGGACGGTGTAATCCCAAAATGATAATGTCCGCTTTGGCCCAAGTAGAAATGTCCTCTTCGTTGCGAGACTGTCGGCTCTCACAAGGAGGGTCAGATGGTCAGAGAGGACAGGGTCATCATGAGTGTGCAGGA